>JBAXZS010000018.1:0-19042 GCA_041670175.1 Sphaerochaetaceae bacterium
CCTACTTCCTTTTTTTTACTTTATGTTATTATAGTTATCTATATGATTAAACGAAGCGCACCTACCTTTTTTGTCATTCTTGCACTACTGCTAGCAATCAATCCTGCTTTTGCATCAGGAGCCGCTGAATATACAAACTCCTCCTCAAAAACAAATGTGACTGCTGCCTCACCTGACAGAATCTCCACGGACATGGAATCGTTGAAGACCCTGTATCGCTATATTGACACCTTGTATTATGAGAACATTGACAATGATGCGGTCATGGAGAAGATGGCCCAGGCCATGCTTGATGCCCTTGGAGACAAGTATTCCTTCTATACCCCTCCTTCCAAAGCCAACGATTACAAGGAAACCTTGGAAGGAAAGTACGGTGGTATTGGGGTATATCTCACCAAACCGAGCCCCAGCAACAATGATATGAACGACCCTTCTTCCTATATGGTCACCATTGTCTCTTGCTTCGCCTCTTCTCCTGCCATGCGTTCGGGACTCCATAGCGGGGACCTGATCAGCGCAATCGAAGGTGAGAAAGTCGATAATATGACCAGTACCGAGGTATCAGATAAACTTCGCGGTGATGCGGGAACTGAAGTCAATGTCACTATCTACCGTAATGGACAATCGTTCGATATCTCCATAAAGCGAGAAATCATCAACACACCTACCGTCTCAAGCACCATGCTAGAAAATAGCATCGGATATATAATGATCTCTTCTTACACCCAGGCCACCAGCACCCAGCTTCTTAGCGCGGTAAAGGGATTGATGGATAAGGGAATGAAGTCGCTGATCATTGACGAGAGAAACAACCATGGAGGGGATGTCGATATTTGCCTGCAATGTGCCAATATTTTCCTGAAGACAGGCGATGTCATCGTATCCTTGGAAGGAAGAAAAGGAACTAATACCAACCAGCGGTATCTTTCCACGGGTAGTCAACAGGTCGGCAATGAGGTTCCCATTGTGATTCTCACCAACGAAGGATCGGCTTCTTCAGCAGAAATCTTTGCGGCGGCTCTCCATGATAACAAAAGAGCGACACTGATAGGGAGCAAAACCTTTGGTAAAGGAATCGTACAAACGATATTTCCTTTTGGCAAAGGGTATGTGCAGATTACCACAGGTCACTACTACACTCCAGCAGGAGTAAGTATTCATGGAACCGGCATTGAGCCAGATATCGCTGTTGCGGATTTGGAGTTGAAGGATGACCAGATCTCAGCTTATGAACAATTGATGAAGGAAAAGACAATTTCTCGGTTTGTCGACGAACACAAGGAGTTCACTCCTATGAACCTTCAACTCTTCGCTGATACAGAGAAGGACTCAGGCATTGATCAGCAGATACTCAAGATATTGGTACGTAATGAGTATTATGCAAGAATGAATTATGCCGATGTTCCTATCGCTGATGCGCAATTTGACCCTCCTCTTAAGCGGGCCCTTGAATTTCTGCAGAGCGGAAAATGAGACAATATCTTCTTCCCAAGGATTTCTCAGGCAATAAGACTCTTGCCTTACCTGCAAAAGAAAGCAGGTATCTGATAAAAGTCCTCAGATACCGCATTGGAGAAAGATTCAATGGCATTGATGGACAAGGCAACATCTGGGATCTTACGCTTTGTTCAGAAAACACTCTTGAATGCAAGCCCGCCAAGGATGGCAAAGCACAAAAAACCAGCGATACCCTTCCTTCTTTCAATGGACCATATCCTCCTATCCATCTTTTTCAATGCTTATGCAAAGGCAAAAAAGACGAGTCCATAGTCCGTTGCGCTACAGAAATGGGAGTGTTTTCCATCACGTTCGTGCAAAGTAAATTCTGTACGGTGGATCTCTCAGAAAAGAACGGGCAAGCATTAAAAGCAAGAAACGAAAGACTAGGTTCAATTATCAAAGAAGCAATACAGCAAAGCGGGTCCCCTATTCCCACACGCTTAACTGAGAAAATCCTTTCCATTCCCGAAATGATTGAACAATGCAAAGGCAAAGGACTCGGTTTATTCTTTCATCAGAGCAAACTTGACGAGACAAGCCTGTCACTGCAATTGAAGGACCATCCCATTGAAAAGCCAGTCTTCATCCTTATTGGAAGTGAAGGAGGCCTCAGCGATGATGAGTGCAAACTCCTTTTAATGGGTAACTTCCATCCCGTATTATTGAAAACTAATATACTACGGGCGGAAACAGCAGCAATTTACGCTTTGGTGGCAACTCAAACACTTATTACAGAACGACTTGAATAACGTAAAAAAAACATTGAGAACCTTCACGTTTTTTTATTAGATTTCCCAAGACCACAATGATATGCTTTAATCCTACAATATATTTATTGTGAATAAACAATAATTTATTTTTCTAAAAACATTGGAGGATTAGCGTTCATGTCAATTTTGATTCTTTCGAAGGATTGGCGTCTTATCAAAGACTATAAGAAGCATTTCCCACAAGAGGCCGTGAAAGGATTCAGCTCCCTTCCAGAATTGCTCAAATCACAAAGGAAACAAGAGAAGGGCGACGAAGTATGCATCATACTGGATGAGTACTATGAAAAGGAACAACGTTCCTCCTTACTTAAGGAACTCTCTCAAACATCAAGCAAGGTCTTTGTCATTTTTATCAAGAGGAAAGGGGAAGATGAATTGCCTCTTGTAAAGAATATCCAGAGCTCGGATTTCAATTGGAACGACATGAACAATGCAGACATGATCTCCCATCTGAATCGAGTCTATTGCATCAATCAAACGAAACAGGAAGGACCCGCTCTTATCGGTAAGAGCAAGAGTATCCAAGAGGTTCGGTCTCAGATAGAGAACGCGGCGAGAACAAGCTGTTCCGTACATCTGTTGGGTGAAACGGGAACGGGCAAGGAGATAGCAGCCAGGATGCTCCATCAGAACCTGTTCGGGACAGACAAACCTCTAGTATCGGCCAATTGCTCCGAACTCACAGAAGCCCTGGGAGGATGCAAGCTGTTCGGAGTCAAGAAGGGAGCCTATACTGATGCAAAGGAAGATGAGATAGGGCTAGTGGAACTTGCCAATGGCTCTTCTTTTTTTCTTGATGAGATCGAGGACCTGCGTCTTGATGTGCAATCCATGTTGTTGAGGTTGTTGGAAAATGGATCTTATCACCGAATTGGAGAAGCTACTCCAAGGTATTCTCAATTCAGGCTTATCTCGGCTTCAAACATCAAGCTTTCCCATCTGGTCTCATCAAAGATCATGAGGGAAGATTTATACTACCGAATAGCAGGATTGACTATCACCCTGCCATCATTAAGAGAACACAGGGAGGATATTCCTGAATTGATTGCTTACTTTTGCTCCACAGTGGGAGAGACTCGTTGCGTGGAGGAGGAAGGCATGAAGCTCTTGCAAAAACTATACTGGAGAGGCAATGTCAGGCAACTCTTCTCAGTTATCAAGCAATGTATCGCGCGCAGTTATGGAAAAACTCATATCCATATCTACGAGGATACATTGTATGATGCGGAACAACCGTTTCTTCCTTTCTTTTAAACCATCGGCAAGAAGGAGGAGAAAGTCTGCCACATATATCAAGAAAGAAGTTCTCTGATGATTTGTTTTTCATAATCAAACATACGACATATTGCATGAAGCCATATGTAAAGAACGGTAGAACATAAATTAACCTGATAACAAGTTATTTTTTTGCTTGTGGACAACCTGTGGATAACTCGAAATTATATAACATATAACATCTACTATCTTTTGATAAGAAACCATAAGAAAACTATATAAATTTTATTCTAAAAACAAGTGTTAAGTAGTTTTTAATTCGTTACAATATAACATGTTGTCAAATAACAAAAAGATGTAGGGAAAAACAAACTATAGAAAAAAACTTCTTACATATACCATGGTTGCGGCAGTGATAAAAATGGTTGTGGACAACCTGTGGATAACTTGGGAATTTACCTGTGCACAACACTCTGAGAAATACAGGGGAAATATGGAATTAATCAAAAGTTTCTATCTGCAAGCCCAGAGAAAGTAGCTTCTCATTCAATCTTTCGTAACCTCTCTCAATCTGATAGATGTTGTCAATGGTAGTCGTCCCTTCAGCACAGACTGCTGCAATGACCAAGGCCATGCCGGCACGAACATCAGGGGAGGAGACATTTGCCCCATGCAGTATAGTCGGTCCGTTGACCACTGCCCTATGAGGATCGCAAAGAATGATATCCGCACCCATGCGGATAAGCCAATCCACAAAGAACATCCGTGATTCAAACATTTTTTCATGGATTAGAATGGAACCTTCCATTTGGGTGGCGCAGACAGTAATGATGGAGAGTAAATCAGCAGGGAATCCTGGCCAAGGGGCATCATCAATCTTGGTTGTATGTCCTCCCACTTCCTTTTTTAACACTCTGAGTTGTCGTCGGGGAACCAAGAGAGAAGAGGGGCCATCCACAATAAAATCCAAGCCAATACGCTGGAACCCTAACCGTATCATGCGAAGCTTGCTCACTTGTATGTTTTTAAGAAGCACCTGTCCTCCACTTGCCCCTGCAAGACCAATAAAAGAACCTGCTTCCATAAAATCAAAACCAATAGTGAAATCACAGCCATGAAGGCTCCCCTTGCCATCAATACGAAGCACATTTGAGCCAATGCCATCAATCTTGCTACCCATAAGGCAAAGCATCGTACAAAGGTCCTCCACATGAGGTTCGCTCGCGGCATTCCTGATAATGGTTGTCCCTGCTGCCAAGGAGGCAGCCATGATAACATTCTCAGTAGCGGTTACGGAAGCTTCATCCAAAAAGATGTCCCCTCCCTGAAGCCGTACTTGTTTTGCTTTCAGATGAAGAGCTCCCTCAAGAGTAAGGGAACAGTCGGCGCCAAGGGAGGAAAGCCCAAGGAAATGAGTGTCCAACCGCCTATGTCCGATAACATCACCACCGGGAGGAGGAAGAGTCACTTCACCTTTTGTCGCAAGAAGAGGACCGGCAAACAAGATGGAACCACGGACCGCATCCACAAGCTCAGGCTTCAGTTCTCCATTACGTTCCTTGCTGGTGATCACATAGGTATGTGCATCCTCTTTTACTACATCAGAACCAACATCCTGAAGCAGTTTTATCATCACTGCGACATCCTCGATATCAGGGACATTACAAAGCCGTACAGAATCATTGGTCAGCAAGGTAGCCGCCAAGCAGGCCAAAGCCGCATTCTTATTACCACTGATGGTAACCTCGCCACTCGCAGGAGACCCTCCAATGATTGTATATGAGCTCATAGGCAACCTCCGATTACACTCTACCTTCCTCAAGGGCGAAGAGCAAGAAAAAGATTGGGGAGAACTATAACAACACAGGGGAAACTTGTTTTGCATTGGCATCTTGTTTGCACAGTAGTGAACGAAGGCTGTGCAAAGATATTTAGTTGATATGGGCGAAAAAACAAGCTATCATTCCCTTTGTGAAACATAATGACGCTCCCCGTATCTTTGGAATAGGCAATCCCCTCATCGATATCATCGTCAGTGCAGAGGAACAGGATCTTATCAATCTAGGAATCCACAAGGGTACCATGACTCTCATCGATCAAGCTCGTCATAGCGAGTTGCTATCCTTCTCCAAGACAAGAGATACTTCCTATTCGTGCGGAGGTTCTTGTCCAAATACCATCATCGCCCTTGCTTCCTTTGGTATTAAGGCGACGTTAGCAGGAAAAGTAGGGCTGGACGAGAACGGGGACAAGTATTGCAAACGGATTAACGAACTGGGGATTGGAAATGAGTTGGCAAGAACAAACAAGCAACCGACAGGTTCAACGGTAATCTTGGTCACCCCTGACAGTGAGCGTAGCATGAACACTTTTTTGGGGGCGAACAGGCTTTATCATAAGAATGATATAGTCAGGGATACCGTCAGGGATGCTGATTTTTTTCATTTCACAGGATATATGTGGGATACCCAATGCCAACAGGAATCCATCCTGGAGGCTTTGAAGATAGCCAAGGAAAATGGAACCACCATCACTTTTGATATAGCGGACCCTTTTGCTGTAGGCCGTTATCGTGAACAGTTCCTTAACATCATCAGGAACAGCTGTGATATTGTATTCGCAAATAGCGAGGAGGCTCGTATCCTCTTTGACAACTATGATCCGTATGAATGTTGCCGATCAATGGGTAAACTTTGCGAGACCGCCATTGTGAAAAACGGGAAGAAAGGTTCTTTCATCAGTTATCAAAAAAAGATTTACTCAATCCCTGCGAAAGGACCTGCAGTTCCAGTGGATACCACAGGAGCGGGAGATATTTATGCAGCTGGATATATATATGGCCTGTGCACCCATCATAGTGTCCTGGAATCTGGAATCATAGCATCGATTCTTGCCGGTGAGATAATAAGTCAGAAGGGAGCTCAGTTTTCTGAAGAAAAAAGCAAAATGCTCAAACAGGAATTGGAAAGTGACGCCTGGAAAAACAAATAATCACAAAAGTGTTTTAGAAGTGGCAAAAAGATATAAGTATCTGTTTCGTATGGATTTTTTTGTTTCTTTTTTCTTGCTTTCCCCTAAAAGTCATCTTAGCATGAGAACGTATGAGTATCATCTTTAGGAGGAGTTTTTATGAAGAAATCACTTATTCTTGTGCTTATAATTGCCCTTTGCATGCCTTTGCTCTTTGCCCAGGGAACAAAAGAGGTGGCACCAGCAGGCACTACTACTGCTGCTCCTGTAGCCACAGCTCCTGTTGCTAGTGGTTCAGTGAATGCATACACCACTTTGGAAGAACCACTTGCAGCCAAGTTGTTTCAGGAATTTGAAGCGGAGACCGGTATCAAAGTAAATTTTGTCCGCCTTTCAGGAGGTGAATGTGTCGCTCGTCTTGAAGCGGAAGCGTCCAACCCGCAAGCATCGATTTGGGTCGGAGGAGTCGGCCTTGACCACATCACGGCAAAAAGCATGGGGCTGACCACTCCCTATGTCAGCAGATACACAAGCAAGACCCCTGCAACTTTCAGGGATCCGGAAAACTACTATATTGGCCTGTATGTCGGTCCTCTTACCTTTGTGACCAACCTGGATCGGGCCAAGGAGCTTGGTTTGGACATCCCGCAGTCTTGGGCCGACCTTCTCAAACCGGAATATAAAGGCCAAATCCGTATGGCAAACCCCAATTCAAGTGGTACGGCTTACAACACCCTTACCACCATATTGGATGTCTATGGGACTGAAGACGCCATGATGGATTACATGAAGAAACTGGATAAGAACATTGACCAGTACACCAAGAGCGGGTCCGCACCTGGCAAGAGCGTTGCGACAGGAGAGATTCCTGTAGCCATTGGCTATGCCCATGACCAGGTAAAGCTCAAGGCTGCCGGCGCTCCAATTGTTATCACTGCACCGACGGAAGGTACTGGCTATGAATTGGCTTCCATGTCTTTGGTGAAAGGTGGCAAGGACACGGTCAATGCCAAGAAGCTGTATGACTGGATCCTTTCAAGCCCAGCCGCCCAGAAGACTTTCACTGAATGGTATGTCGTTCTTGTGGCTGATGGAGCAATCAAGCATCCTGATGCTCTTTCCATTAAGGATATCAAGGTCGTGGACGAGGATATGGCTTGGGATGGCAATTCTGTCAATAAAACCCGACTTCTGGATCGTTGGACCAACGAGATTGGGAACAAGAGATAATTCTTAATCAAAAACCCGAGTCCCTGCAGTCTTTTCTGCAGGGATTCATTGGATTTGCACAATGTTCACAAAAAAACGTATTTTCCAATTCCTTCTTGCCTGCGCTGTTTTTTTTATGGTTGATTTATGGATGTATCATAATCTTTCCACAAACTTTCATTCCTACATTGAGGAACGGAATTATAATGAGGTGGAACTGTTTGCAAAAACAGCCCCCAAAGACGCTAATGTCCTCAAATACGAGACCTGGCTTGGCACTGTGAAGGAAGTGATTCCTGGAGCACGGGCGCTCTATTTTTCCTATGATGAGAAAAGTGGCGATTTCCTCCCTGCCAGCGGTTCGGCGACTGTTTCCTTTGTATATCAAGAGAATATAAACAGTTCCGCTTTCAAGAAAGCCTTTGAAAGTGTCTATTACCTTGAGCCAATGAAACTCGCAGGGACCTACAAGGTGGATTACAGCCTTGATCCGGATACAAACAATAACGAAACAAGTGAGGCCCAGTTGTTCTTTGTCCCCATCCTGGATGCCACAGGATATCAGGCATCAGGAGCCGTAATGATGGTTATTCCAACTTCAGCTTCTCTGGGATATGACAATCTTCTCAAGACCTTATTCGGGGGCGTGCTTATTTTCTTTTTGTCCGTCATGGTGATAATCTTGTTCACAAGAGATCCCGCCACAGGATTCCTTGTTCTCGCCTTGTTCGGGATAGTGGCAATCTTCATCGCCTATCCCTTACTGGAAGCTATCCGACTAAGCTTTATCAAGGATGGACATTTCAGTCTAGCTACATGGAAGGAATGCCTGTCGCCTACCTACCTTGTTGCCTTATGGGGTTCGCTAAAGCTAGGGATCCTTACAGCGACCATCAGTACGTTGGTGGGATATTTGTTCGCCTTCCTGGTGGAAAGAACAAGCATGAGGAAAAAGAAACTAATGACAATAATGGCCACCATGCCTGTCATCTCCCCTCCCTTCTCCCTTTCTTTGTCCATTATTCTTCTTTTTGGAAACAATGGCCTTATCAGCAAGCAACTACTTCATTTCAATTCTTCAATCTACGGACTTAAAGGATTAACCCTCGTTGAGGTAATTGGAATGTTTCCCATCGCCTTTATGACAATCAGCGGAGTACTCCGTCAGATTGACAGCACCGTGGAGGATGCCTCTTTGGATCTTAGCGCCACTCGTTGGCAGACCTTCCGTTACGTGACATTACCTCTTTCTGGACCAGGAATCGTGTCCGCTTGGCTTTTGGTGTTCACCAATAGTCTGGCTGATTTTGCCAATCCCTTGCTCCTCAGCGGGGACTATAGAGTACTCTCCACCGAGGCCTACATGCTGGTGACCGGTCGTTCCAATCTAGGAGCAGGGTCCGCCCTTTCTTTCCTGCTTTTGCTTCCTACCCTCACAGCCTTCTTGATCCAGAGAAACTGGGTTGCTAAGAAAAGTTATGTCACGGTAACCGGCAAGCCTTCAACCAACCTGACAGAGCTGACGAACAAGAAGGTGAAGACAGCACTTGAAGTGATTGCATGGATATTCCTTAGTTTCATCACAGCTCTGTATTTGACTATTGTCGCTGGCTGCTTCGTAAAGAACTGGGGCATTGACTATAGTTTCACTTTGCAGAACTGGCCAGAGGCAATAAGCCGTGGATGGACAAGCATTCGTGACACTTTGACATTGGCAGCCATTGCCACCCCAATCGCAGGCATCCTTGCAATGATGGCCGCAATGCTCATAGTCCGTAAGAAATTCCCAGGGAAACGCTTCTTGGAAGGTCTTATCATGGCTCCTTATGCCATTCCGGGAACACTTATCGGTATCTCTTATATCCTTGCATTCAACAAACCTCCAATACTTTTGGTGGGCACTGGTGCTATCATTGTCATCAATTACATTATCCGGGAATTACCGGTCGGAGTGGAGAATGGCATTACTTCTTTACATCAGATTGATCCCGCGATAGAAGAAAGTGCGGCGGATCTAGGAGCTGATACCACTACCATATTCAGGACAATCGTTCTACCGCTGGTACGTCCTGCATTCCTCTCGAGCATGTCCTATACGTTTGTCAGATCAATGACTGCAGTGTCGGCCATTATCTTCTTGATTAGTGCGCGATGGAATCATCTGACCGTTCTGATCTTCAATTTCTCAGAGAATCTAAGGTTTGGGTTGGCGAGCGTGCTCTCCACTATCCTCATCGTCATCGTCCTGTCGGTATGGACTCTGATGCAATTCCTGGTCAAGGATGACAAGCTCACCCAAAAAACAATATCCGTTCGATAAGGCAGAAAACTATGGAAAAGAAAAGCGTATCAGTAACTTTGGAACATGTAACGAAACGATTTAAGGATGTTAAAGGCAAGAGTGATGTCGTTGCCGTTGATGATTCAAGCCTTGTCATCAAGGCAGGAGAGCTTGTCACGTTGCTGGGTCCCTCGGGTTGTGGCAAGACCACGACATTGAGAATGATAGCGGGATTTGAACTTCCAACCAAAGGCAAGATTCTCATCGGCGATGAAGATGTGACCATGCTCCCACCAAACAAGAGGGATACTGCCACAATGTTCCAAAGTTATGGCCTGTTTCCTCATATGACTGTGTTTGATAATGTTGCCTACGGCCTGAAACTTCGCAAGGTCCCTTCCGAGCAGATTAAGACAAGAGTCGAGGAAACCCTGGAAATGGTAGGACTTAAGGATTATGGAGATAGAGCTCCATCAAAACTCTCAGGAGGACAACAGCAACGTGTCGCCTTGGCACGTTCCCTTATTGTCACCCCTTCGGTGCTTCTTCTTGATGAGCCCCTTTCCAATCTCGATGCGCTTCTCCGAGAGCAAATGAGGGTGGAGATACGAAAAATCCAGAAACACCTGGGAATCACAGCCATCTATGTCACCCATGATCGTGTCGAAGCAATGAGTCTCTCAGATCGTGTGGTAGTGATGAAAGCGGGCAAAATCAGACAGATTGGAACCCCCAGCGAGGTTTATGAGAGTCCAAAGGACAGGTTTGTTGCCGGCTTTGTCGGCAAGGTCACCTTCTTTCCCGTATCTGTGCTTGGACATGATGGAAAACAATATTCGGTGCAACTTGGAGCAAAGAAAGTCGTGGTCTCCAATTCAGGGGAAAAGGTGAATGTAGGAGAGAATGCTGTCTTGATGGCACGTCCGGAATCCCTAAGAGTGATCGAGCCCCAAAAAGGGAATATAGAAGGCAAGGTAAAGATGAATGTGTATCTAGGCAACAGTTTGGAATCTTTCATCACTACTGATTTCGGGGAGGTTCTTGTCCAGATCGATGATCCGCATTCAAAAAAAGTATTCTGCGAAGGAGACGATGTCTCTATTGACTTCAGTCCTGATAGGGTTAGGCTCCTGAACGAAAATATCGAATAAATATGATAAAAAGCTGTTTCAAAAGGAATGTACCTATCTCAACTTGAGAAACAGCTCTTTTCCATGGCATAATTTTTGCTCTGTTCCCGAAGTGTGATGATAACGGCTTGGACTCCGATTCTATCTGATATCTACATAACACATACGATTGCCCTGCTGAAGCTCAGGAACGGGCATTGCGATATGTGGGGGAACCAAGGTTAAACCCGTTCGACCCCCATTGTTGCATGAAGGACAGTACCCTAATTTAGGCATCCTCCCTCAATATAATCATCAGTCAGTTCCTTCAAAGACCCATATCCAGCCGCAACTCAATCGACAGGAGCCACAAATCCTTTTGCTATCAGGGGACATCCGTTCTCAAGGGGAAGATTGCACAAATCGGGGCTCCTGCCTGCTGCGAATGCACGGGACCCCAGTTCCAGGTGCTCTTAGGACGAATGTACTGTCCTGCACACAACGATATCTGGATTCTTGCGCATGAAATCTGTGATTAGGCGTTCTTCAAGGGCTGTACGGGCATCATCCTGATGCGTCCAGTAATTTACCACCACCGGTTCATTCTGCTTCTCAAAAACAATATGCCTCCTTTTACTTTTCCCCATACCGAGAGAAAAAGATTCACAACACTTTCCCTTATTTGGTATAGTGGACAAAACTGAACAAGAAAAGACAGGAACTCCTCTAGGAGGATATCTATAATCATAAATAATGAATGAGGCGAGAACTTGGAATGGATAAAAGCGCTCAACAACTCAATTGATTTCATGGAAAATCATTTGTTGGAGGATATCACTATCGATGACATTGCTAGAGAAGTGAACATGTCTCCCTTCTATTACCAGAAGGCATTCAAGATACTTACTGGCTATGCTGTTGGAGAATATCTGCGCAATCGCCGATTGTCGCTTGCTGGTGCTGAACTGACAAGGGGAAATGCAAAAATCATTGATGTGGCGTACACCTATGGATATGAAACTCCTGAAAGCTTTTCAAAAGCTTTTAGGAGATTTCATGGGGTCAGTCCTCAATTAGCAAAGCAAAAGGAGTATCAACTCCATGATTTCCAACGCCTCATCATCAAAGTCATCATCCAGGGAGGATCCAAGATGGATTGTAGAATTGAGAAGAAAGAAGCTTTCAAGATTGTTGGCAGGGGAAGGGAATTCTCATATGATAATTCTTACCAGATGATACCCAAGTTCTGGGATGAATTCTGTAAAAAGTACTGCAAGGTTGAAAACCCCTCAAGCAAAGGCATCTTCGGGATATGCCTTGATATAAAAAAGGAAGGGGGAACATTTCAATACCTAATTGCAGATCCATATGAAAGTGGTCCTGTTCCAGAAGGTTTCAAGATTATGGAAATCCCTTCGTTCACCTGGGCAATTTTCACTTGTAAAGGGCCGCTTCCTGAAGCTCTGCAGAGCGTGAACACCAGGATTTTCTCCGAATGGTTGCCCACCAATGGGGAATATGAGATCGCAACAGGAATAAGCATCGAGATGTATACCACGGGAGATACCACTAGCAAGGATTACATAAGCGAGATATGGATTCCTGTAAAACCAAAGAAATAGGAATAATTCAGGGGGCCTTTTCAAAATTGGCTCCCTGAAACTCACTTTATTTCTTATTTTCCCATTAAGGCCTGTTTGATCCTGGTATCAAAAAACTGCTTGAAGTTGGAGGCGGTGATACCAGTGACAATTTCACCATCAAGTCTCAGGTTCGCACCCGGTTCCTTGCATTGTCCAAGACAGAGGGTTCCTGCGACTTCCACCTTATCTTCAAGATGATTTTCTTTTAATGCCGCCTTAAGCAACTCAAACACCGTATTCGCACCTTTCACATGGCAGGAACTGCCGAAGCATAATTCAATTTTCATATTGGACACTCCTATTTGACCCTTTCGTTTTTTTCAATAGTTTTATTTCTGAAGTACAATGCTATATCGGCACAGACCAGGATGATATTGGGGAAATAGAAATAAAATGCCAGGTTGTACGTATGGGAGATTATCTTCGAGATAAGCCCGCATAGATATCCCACAACGATAAAACACATAAACATCAGACTCTTTCCCTTGGTAGACCGGGAACGATACGAACGAACAATCGAAAGCGGCCAAGAAAGACCAAAACAGAGAATCATGATTGTCTCGAAAATACTTGCAACATCCATCTTCTTACTTCCTGTGTGTATACGTTGTTGGTAATAATTTCGGAGAAAGAGTGTCATCGGTAATACCAACCCTTTTTCTTTCTTCCTCGAACTTATCCACGTGGTCGAGTGTGAGTTTCCCCACCTTGACCTCTTTACTATGAATCGCAGCATTACGCCCTGCATCCCGTCCAAAAACAATGACATCCAAAAGGGAGTTACCCATAAGACGGTTACGTCCATGAATGCCCCCCACAGCTTCACCTGCTGCATACAGGTTCTTTACCACACTCATACAATCCGTATCGATATCGATGCCTCCGTTTTGATAATGCAGTGTTGGATATACCAAGATAGGTTCTTTACGGATATCAATATCGTATTTGGCAAACATACGAAGCATGGCAGGAATTCGTTTCTCAATGGTTCCCTCTCCATTTTTCAATTCAATCATCGGAGTATCAAGCCAAACTCCTTGACCACCGGAAGGAGTCTCGACCCCTTCGTTGTTAGCTTTGCATTCTCGAATGATTGAAGCAGCCGAAACATCCCTTGTCTCAAGAGGATGCATGAAAACCCTACCATCTGCATTAACCAATTTTGCACCTAAAGAGCGGACCTTTTCAGTTACCAAAGCCCCAAATATCTGTTCAGGATAAGCAGCCCCTGTCGGATGATATTGCAAAGTGTCAGCATAGAGCAATTTCGCCCCTACACGATATGCGAGAATCAGACCATCAGCAGTTGCTCCATAATGGTTGGAAGTCGGAAAACCTTGATAATGCAAACGCCCAGCACCCCCTGTGGCGATAATCACAGTCTTTGCCCGGGCAATAAGAATCTGCTTGGTTTCCATATTCAACAACACAGCACCTGCGGCATTCCCCTGTTCATCGAGAATGAGCTCAATGGCAGCAGTGAAATCAACAATAGGAATCCCCCGGTTCTGGACCTCATCACGCAAGGTTCTCATGATTTCGGCTCCGGAATAATCCTTGGCCGCATGCATCCTTTTCCGACTTGTTCCGCCCCCATGAGTGGTGATCATCATCCCGCTTTTGTCCTTATCAAACTCAACCCCAAGACCGTTAAGCCACTGGATAGCCTCAGGAGCTTCCATGACTAACTTGTATAATAGCGAGGGTTTGGCAGCAAAATGGCCACCTCCAAAAGCATCAAGATAGTGAATGGCAGGAGAATCATTGGGTTTGTCCGCCGCTTGGATTCCTCCTTCAGCCATCATGGTATTGGCATCACCCATTCTCAGTTTGGTGACCACCAGTACATTCGCCCCCGCTTCGTTAGCCTCAATCGCAGCCGAAGCTCCAGCACCTCCGCCACCAATAACAAGGACATCAACATCATAATCGATTTGAGAAAGGTCAATCTCCTTGGGATTGATCCTGCTCTTGCCTTGAAGCAGTACAGCGAGTTCCAAGGGAACCTTATCACCCTTGTTAGGCCCAAGAGACAACTCAGAGAACTGGCTCTTGATATAATCGGGATGATACGTTGCAAGCAACGTGTCTTTCTCATTGGCAGTCATACGGCGGGGCTCAAAGGATGCGTTCTCTTTTCTCGCAACTTCCACTTTCCTCATGGATTGAAGCATTGTCTGCGTATACATCTTTCGCTCCTTATTCTTCGATATCTCTATGGTCATAGAGATTCTTCATTTCATCGATAGACTTACCCATCATCTTTTGCATTAATTCCTCGAACGAACCATTCTTAATCTCCTGAACACGATCCTTCACATGCTGAGATTCAGGAGCCAGATACTTACCATTCAAACGACGAGCAAGCAACGCCACCTGAGGATGGGAGATACCAGCCGGACAACGGGATGAGCAAATGCCACACATCACGCAATCAAAAGAAGCCTCTGCACACTTCTGGAACTCACCTCGTTGGGCATAAGCTATGTACTGCATCACATTCAACCCTTGGGGGCAGGCTTTCGTACAAGCATTGCATCCTACACAGCTATAAATCTCAGGATAAAGTTGCATCATAACCTGTTGGGCAGGAGTAATCTTGTTAATGTCATATATCTGCTTTACCAATGGGAAAAAAGGAAGAGTCGCAATATACATACCATCCTCAACTTTTGTCTGACAGGCAAGACACGTCTTCAATTCCTGTTGGCCTTTGATACGGTAGATGATAGCACAAGCTCCACAGAATCCATTACGGCAACCACAGCCACGAATCAGTTGATACCCGGAATATTCCATAGCGGTCATGATAGTCAGATTTGACGGAACTTCGTACAGCTTTCCCATCAAATAAATTCGAACCATTTCTTCATTCATATCGAAGGCTCCTTCTTTTAATATTCGCTTGGTAATTCGCCAAGCTCATCAAAACGAAACACTGGTCCGTCCTTGCATACATATTTATTCCCAATATTGCATCGCCCACATTTACCTATGCCGCACTTCATTCGCATTTCCATAGTGGTATAGACCTGTGTCTCCTTGAAACCTAGATCCTTAAGCCCCATAAGGGTGAACTTAATCATGATCGGCGGCCCGCAAATAAGTACTGTCTTGCTCAAGGCCGGTTGCAGTTCCTTCACATAGTTGGGAACAAAACCCACATGGCCACTCCAGTTGTCCTGTGCCTTGTCGATGGTCAGATTCACCTTAATGGTGGAATCAGCCGCCCACTCGTCAAGGATCTCTTTATAGTCAACCAAATCTTCCTTGGAGCGGGAACCATAAACTATCTGTACATCCCCGTAATTTTCCCGGTTGTCCCTTACATAATTTATCACCGACCGCAAGGGAGCCAAACCAATACCTCCGGCAATGAACAACAAGCCCTGGCCTTTAAGGGTGGTATCCACAGGAAAAGAATTCCCATAAGGTCCCCGGACCAATATCTGCTGTCCAACTTCCATCGAATGTAACCATGAAGTAAGACACCCGCATTTCTTTACGCTGAACTCCATGAACTTCTCGTTGGTAGGAGAGGAGGTGATGGATATCATCGCTTCGCCCACCCCGGGAACAGAAAGCATGGCACACTGGCCACATTTATGCTCGAAGAGTTTCTTGCCATCAAGACCGACTACACGAAATGTCTTTACATCAGGAGTTTCCTGCCTGATATCCGTCACAACTCCCACGCTAGGGATCAATGATTCCTTCTGCATTCCTATTCCTCCCCTAGTTGCTTGATCACTTTGACAATATTCATGGAAACCGGACATTTTATCAAACAACGACCACAACCAACACATCCATAAGTCCCCTCGTTGTTATCAGGAAAATAAACCAGTTTGTGCATAAAACGCTGTCTGAAACGTTCAAGTTGGGTAAGCCTTGGATTGGCGGCTGCCATCTTGGTGAATTCTGAATACATGCAACTATCCCAACAACGGAATCTTTTCACTCCATGTCCGGTATCAAAATCCTTGATATCAAAACACTGACAAGTAGGGCAGACAAAAGTACAAGTGCCACAACCAAGACAGGATTGGGAAAGTTCAGCCCATTTTGGGGAATTGAACAGCTCCATCAAGTTTTCCCCTTTGAACTTTGACAAATCCAGATGAGCAAACGGAAGCTCCTCAAGGATTTTCTTGGTCGTTTCCCGCTGTACTTCCACTATTTGTCCTTCCGATTCCTCTAGCAACCTTGAAGCATTATTCAGCAGCACTTCCCCTTTTTGAGTATTCGCTTTGAAGAAAATCCTGTCCTCAGTTTCCCATGCAGAGAGATCTCCCTCAGGCTTGGTGGCATCAATTCCATACAAAGGACAAAAACAAGTTGATTCCGGTTTGCTACAAGCCATCGAAATAATGACTGCATGATCCCTTCGATTTTGATAATATGTATCAACAGGATCCGCAAGGAAAACTTTGTCCAGAATGGAGAAACTGGCGACGTCACAAGCCCTTACTCCAAAAATAACAAAATCCTCTTTTTCCACTCGGGTATCAACGACTTCCACACTCTTCCCTTGCATCTTGAAGTCCATCAGATTTTCCATCTGGGGAAAGAAGAAGTCCTTGGCGCTTCTCACTGTGTTCAAGGCGCTACTGTATACCACGCCTTCCTTCCATTTTTGATAAGAAGCCTGCCCACTGGAGTTGTCAACTGGTAAATATACAAGAGTTTCCTTTGCAACCAGCTCAAAGAACTCATTCAATTTTGATTTCAAGAGACTAAGCATCGTGTCCCCCTCCCCGCCTGTTCACAATTGAAGGATCATCATCCTCGATGGTATAGGAAGTCAACGGCGATACGGTTTCCATATCCGAGCCGGCTTGGTACTCTCCATACAATTCATTGATGTCCTTAATAAATTTCCTGTTAAGCAAATGCAAAGGAATATGCTCAGGACAAACCCTGGAACACTCACCACAGTCAGTACAACGGCCCGCCACATGAAAAGCCCTGATGATATGGAACATGTTCTCCTCAAAGGAATCAGCTGCGGCCTTGTTTGATACTCCCGAGTTATCATTATCGAAAATACATTTCTCACAGGTACAGGCCGGACAAACATTCCTGCAAGCGTTGCAGCGGATACATCTTGAAAGCTCATTTCGCCAGAATTCAAACCGTTCATTGCTACTCATAGCCTCAAGTTTCTCAACCATATCGAACCGGTGAGAATCAAGGACTTCTCCCTCTTCTCCCAATAATTCGTCGTAGGTGACATGTTTCTTGCTCTTGCAATTAAGACATCGTTCGGAGAGTACTTCCTTCCTGTCAAATTTCTTCTCTCCGTATAATGTCCTGGCAATCACCGTCGAGCCCTCACTCCTTATGGCTGTGATTCCTTCTCCTCCGGCTTGCCTGACTTTCTCAATATCAATCTTCCCATTGCAGGGAATCCCTATGGCATATACATTATCTCTATGAATCCGATGTTCCTTGAGCAACTGAGTAAAGCTATAGGTATCGCAAGGTTTCAAGAACACCAGGACCTTGCCTTCCTCGCAGGAAAGCCTTACCAGATACTTTGAAAGATTCGACCCGCAAAAATCATTGTAGACAAAATTACCATTTAGGTCGTCAACAGTGGTAAAGACCGATGGGGTGACATCATAACCAAACTCACCAATCCGCCATCCCACAACACGAACCACACTTTTTGACTCCATGAGGGCTTTTGCTCTTTCAATCATTGTCTCTTGCATCTTATGTCCTCCAGACGTCTGTTCTCTCCCAGTTTCGCAACAGTCTGCACGAAATCTTTCATAACAGAAGCAAATTTCGCCCCTTCGGCCGCAGACACCCACTCCACACGGGTCCTGGCTTTCTCCACACCAAGATAATCAAGCATGGAAAACAGCAAGGTCATTCTTCGGCGAGCAAAATAATTACCACTTGTGTAGTGGCAATCCCCTGGATGGCAACCACAGATAATCACCCCGTCCGCTCCTCGCTGGAAAGCCCTTAGAACAAAAAGCGGGTTTACACGGCAAGAACAGGGTACTCGCACAATCTTCACTTCCGCTGGATATTCCAGACGATTGGTGCCAGCCAAGTCCGCTCCTGCATACGAACACCAATTACAGCAAAAAGCGACAATATTTGGCCTAAATTCATTAGCCCCGTTCATCGACATATCGCATCAACCTCCGCCAGGATTTCCTTATTAGAGAACCCCTTCAAGTCCATAGCCCCGGAAGGACAAGCCACGGTACAAGCACCACAACCTTGACAGACCGCAGGATTGACCTGGGCTACCCGCCGAATAGCGATAGTCCTGTTGGGCATCTTGAATTCCTTATCTACATAGGTAATAGCCCCATAAGGGCAGAC
>JBAXZS010000019.1:0-18921 GCA_041670175.1 Sphaerochaetaceae bacterium
AAGATACTGCAAGGCGCTTTTGACCATCCTTTCCTTGATGTCCGAGCTTCCTTCACGAGGAAGAGAACCACTGTTCAGCCCGATGCGAATGGCAACATCATGGTCTTTTGCACACCTTACCACCTCATCGACTTTCCACCTGGCCCCAATATTGCCTGGATTGATACGTATCTTTTGTGCGCCACAAGCTATCGCATCCAACGCACAAGCATAATCAAAATGAATGTCCGCGACCACAGGCATGGGACTATGAGAGCACAAATAGGAGAAAGCATCGTGATCTTCAACAGAGGGATAAGAAAACCGAATAATATCACATCCCATGGCATGTAAAGAGGATAAACGACGAATCAATGCATCGAGTTCCTCCACCCCGTGAGGAAGGGGACAATCATACATGGTCTGGATCCAAATTGGATTCCCTTTTCCTATATTGAGTTTTCCAACTCTTGCAATATGAGTATTATTCATTTTTTCTTCCTATAACATACCAAAGGGCCAATGCTTTTGGCAATGGCCCTCTGTATAAACCGTTGTTCGGTTGCTTACGGTTACGCCAGCAACAGCAAGCTAAAAACCAAGGTGAACAAGGCCACGGTCTCAATGATACCGATAACCATGAAGTAGTTGGCGGTTCCCTTTCCAGTCTCAGCAAATGCATCACAGGCACTGGCTGCGCAACGACCTTGCATCCATGCGGAAAGCCCGATGGCCAAGCCCCCGAAAAGGCCTACACCCAAGGCAAGCAAAGAATCAGCACCGTTGGCAACTGCATTCTTGATGAAAGTCATCAAAAGGAACCCATAGATGGTCTGGGTCAGAGGAGCACCGGCAAAAGCTACCATAATGAACGGGGCGGGCTTGCCATTTGCATAGCATTTCTTCCAACCACCAACTGCGGCAGAACAAGCGGCGCCTGCACCAAGTCCCGAACCAATTGCCGAAAGACAAAGAGCACAAGCCATTCCAATAAATTGTACGTTACCCATTTTCTCACTCCTTAGTTGTTACCAAACAACGATCAGTTTTCTTTTACCATTTCCTTGAACGGTTCATATTTGATTCCCGACCATTCCATTCCGAGCTGGCCAGAAAATTCCAACAAATTCAACCTTACCCCATGAACAATAACAGAGAGCATGCCCATGACAAGATTCAGACCGTGCCCAATGAGCAAGACCACGATACCGATGACCACCCCAACCGGAGTTCCAAACAAGTCGGTGCCCATGCTGTTGAAACTTTGCGCAATGGCCAGGGTCGCCATACCGACTGCAAAAAGCCTGATATAGCTCATCGTGTTTGAAAAACAGGAAATGGTATTCAAGAAGGTGGTGAACAACCCACCCAGCCCGCTCTTCATTCCTTTCCAAAATGATTGTCCGGGGGCCTGGCACCCAAAGACAATCACCAAGCCGAACCCGATGCCTACAACAGAAAAAGCAAGAGTGACATTGATTTTCTCACCAATCACCAGAAGCAATATAACAAAGTACAACGAGATAATGTTCATCAACCAACCGATATCGGCAAAAGCGGAAAGGTTCTTCTTGGGAATCTTATGTATGACATTAAGAACACAAGCCAATGACAGTTGGATAGTCCCCAACATAAAGCAGAACTTCATAAGGGAATTCTGTGCAGTCTGCGCATCCACCCCAAACAATTCTGGATAGTTCGCTATCGTTGGAATGACGAGTCTCTGCAAGAAAGGGACAGCTATCAACAGTTTCTCTGAACCGAACCAAGTACCGGTGAGAGAGCCCCATACAACCGTTGCAAAACCAAGCACATAGACCAGGCAAACCAGAGTATTCGCCTTTCTTTGTTTTACATGAAGTATCACCGCAAGCAAGACAAAGAGAAGACCATATCCCGCATCACCAATAATCATCGCGAAGAACAATGTGAAAAACAGCAAGAACCAAAGGGAGACATCATACTCACGATAACCGGGCAGGGTTCCCAAGAGATCATACAAAGGCTGGATAATCCCAAGTCCTTTCCTGTACCTGAGCAAGGTCGGTGGATTATCCTCCATTGTGGGATCGTCCATCATATACCCCCACCCATTGGACTTGGCGAGTCGCGCAAAGTCCTTTTCCTTCACAGAAGGAAGGTAACCGACAAGCCATGAAAGCTCCTCGTCCCCATACATTTGGCTTGAGATGGTCTCAAAACGCTTGTCCTGGACATTACGCTGAATATGTTTTCTCAGGCAGTCGAGATACGGGAGAGAAGCAACCAATTGTTCCTGAATCCTCTCCTTCCTCTGCGCTATCCGCTCAATCTCATTCCTCAGGAAGGACAAACTCTTCTGAGGAAGCTCAAAACGGGTTCCGCAACCGATATTTCTGTCTTTCCCATTCACCACAGCAATAGCCTGCATATTGCCTACAGGCGCAAGCTCGATATAAGAAACATCTTTGAGAAGAGCCAGTTCCTTCTTGCTGAGGGAATAAAAACTTAAATCGACAGAAGCCTGAAGCTGCGCAATCTCTGAGGGATCAAAATCGCCCCAGGAGCAAATCCTCTCCACTTCCATCGTATCTTTGGCTTCCTGTTCAGTAAGCTCTTTCTGTTCCTCAAGACAAGAAGAAAGTTTCTGCTCAAATTGCTGAAAGGACTCATCATCCATATTCTTTTGCTTGACAGGATGCTTCTTATCAGACAGCTCTTCCAAGACAGAGCAAATCTTCTCAAGGCTCTCTCCCTGCTTTTGCAATTTATCCGCAGTCTCGGTCCGATCCACGGGATTGTCCACCACATGCAACAATCCAGCTTTTCGCAAAGCCCTAAGCATATCAGACTTGTCGTGAGTCTGTACTATGACAGACACTTTTTTCATTGGTTCTATCATGTCAACGACACCTTCACCAGTTTTCGTTTCGCTATCTTGCCCGTGACAACGGCAGCGGTCTGCTGGTCGCCAAGATAAATCCCGATGTGCCGGATATTCTCCTTTGCCTCAGGGATCTTCACCTTCTCAAAAAGATTGACCCTCTGGCTGGTAGTCCTCAGTTCCTTGCCCAGCAGGCTTATCTGCTGTTGCAGAGTGCTGATCAAGGCATCGTACCGGGCAATATCCCTCAGACTTTCCATTCCCTTATCCACCCAAAGCGGGTACTCATTCAAATCATACTCAATCGGTTTAAAGTCCAGTTGCTTGAACACAGGGATGGTCACTCCTGCAATATTCCCTTTCGCCTTCACCACTTTGTCAATCCTGACGAGGTTGTTCAGCTTCAGCTTAGGAGCAAACGCTGTATTCTCGTTGTATACGGCGATCCAACTCTGCATATCGCCAACCAGTTCCTTCTGCTTCTTCTTCAAATCATCCATCTGAGCCTCGATTTGACGGATAACCATCTGAAGTTGCTGTTTTTTCAACTGCAATGTAGGCAGATACCTCTGGAATTGTTTCAAGGCGTCCTTCTGGGCTTTCTGCTCATTCTTCGTCAGTTTGACAGCCATCCTTCCTCCTACCTAGCCTTTTTATCGGGCCAGCGTTCAAGAATCAGATCGGAACGAAGTCCTGTCTCATTAGGTTCGAAACACTCAGCCAAAATCTCCCAGCCAAGGTCCAAGGCCTGTTCCAGGGGGATATTGACGGACAAGTCCATGAGCTTGCTCTCAAATAGATGCCCGTACTTGAGTAGCTTCTCATCCCATTCGGTCATCATGAACCCCATCGCCTTCTTCTCAAGGGATTCCTTGAACTGGGCATACAACTTAATCATGCCATCCATCAAAGAACGATGATCATCACGGGTATCCTTGTTGACCTGCTGCTTGAGACGGGACAGGGAACCGAAAGGCTCGATACGGCCGTTCTTGAGATAATACTGGCCTTCGGTGATATACCCGGTATTGTCAGGCACAGGATGGGTGACATCATCGCCAGGCATGGTCGTCACTGCCAGGATGGTCAAGGAACCAGCCCCTTCAAAGTCCACAGCCTTCTCATAGCGGCTGGCCAGGGCGCTGTACAAGTCCCCAGGGTACCCTCGGTTGGAAGGTACCTGATCCATGGTGATGGCCATTTCCTTCAAGGCATCCGCAAAGTTGGTCATATCAGTAAGAAGAACCAGCACTTTCTTGCCATCAAGGGCAAAACGCTCTGCGACAGCCAAAGCCAAGTCAGGTACCATAAGGCACTCGACAGTCGGGTCACTCGCAGTATGGATGAACATGATTGTCCTGCTCATGGCTCCGCTTTTCTCCAGGGTATCCTTGAAGAAAAGATAATCGTCGTATTTCAGTCCCATACCACCAAGGACAATCAGATCAACCTCAGCCTGCATGGCTATACGAGCCAGCAACTGGTTATAAGGTTCCCCGCTGACACTGAAAATCGGGAGTTTCTGGCTTTCAACCAAGGTATTGAACACATCTATCATAGGAATACCCGTACGAATCATGTTACGGGGAATGATACGTTTGGCCGGATTAACAGAAGGACCGCCGATATCAATCATGTTCTCAGTCAGGGAGGGGCCCTTATCACGAGGATTCCCACTGCCATCAAACACCCGGCCCATTAAATCATCGCTGTAGGAAACCTGCATAGGTCTTCCGAGAAAACGGACCTCATCACCCGTGGACACCCCCTGCGCCCCGGCAAACACCTGCAAACTTACCAGATCGTGGTCAAGCTTGATGATGTTCGCATAGCTCTTGCCCATCTTTGTCTTCACTTCGGCAAGGTCACCATTACGGACCCCTTCCGCATGCAATGTGATGACGTTTCCAACGATTGACTCAATCTTCGTATATACTTTTTGCATCACCGGCTCCTTACATCAACTTCTCGGCATTCTTGTCAAAGGATGCGAATTTCTGGCTATACAGTTCATGTATCTCACCCTCGAGTTGCATGAAACGCTGACCTTTGAATTCCTCATTGTTCCAATCAAGAAACTTCTGTCTCAGATTGTTGAAAAAGGAGCGGACATCCTTCTTGTCATCAATGTTAAAATTGGAAGCAAGTATCCTGAACAAAACTCCAAAACAGTATTTTTGTCTTTCAACCACAACCATCGAATCAACAGGATCAAAGGAATTCTGCTGCAAATACACGGCATCAAGGAGCTCTCCCTTCTGATAGGTGATATAGTCCTCTACAGAGGTCCCTTCCTCACCCACGACCTTCATCATCTGGTTGACCTCACTTCCCCTAAAGAGGATGGAACGGGCATAAGCGACCTTTTTCTCATTGATAATACCTTTGTATTTTGACCATGAGTTCAGGGGGTCAATGGCAGGGTACTTACGGGCATCCGACCGTTCCCGGCTCAGTCCGTGGAACGCCCCCACGACCTTGAGTGTCGCCTGGGTAACAGGTTCCTCAAAATTACCACCAGCAGGAGAGACGGTTCCTCCGATGGTCACCGACCCGATTCTTCCATCACGGAGCCTTACCTTTCCCGCTCGTTCATAGAATTCAGCGATACGGCTTTCCAAGTAGGCTGGGAAGGCCTCCTCGCCAGGAATCTCTTCCAAACGGCCGCTCATCTCACGCATTGCCTGTGCCCAACGGCTGGTCGAATCGGCAAGCAACAGGACGTTCAGGCCCATCTGCCGGTAATACTCCGCCATGGTCACCGCCGTATACACGGAAGCCTCCCGGGCGGCTACAGGCATGGATGACGTATTGCAGATGATGATGGTCCTCTCCATCAGGGATTTCCCTGTGCGGGGATCTGTCAGCTCAGGGAATTCCTTGAGCACCTCCACAACCTCACCGGCACGTTCACCACATGCGGCGATAATTACAATATCGACATCGGCATTACGGCTTTCCATATGCTGAAGCACCGTCTTGCCGGCACCAAAAGGCCCTGGGACACAAAAGGTCCCTCCCTTCGCGACAGGAAGAAAAGTATCAATGATCCTGATCTTGGTGACCAAGGTCTCATCAGGACGAAGCCTTTCCTCATAATTCTTGATAGCTCTCTTCACTGGCCAGGAAAACACCATGGTAAGGTCTTTCTTATTACCCTTGGCATCAGTGATGGTGCAAATGACATCCCTGACATTGTACACTCCGGCCTCATTGATGGAGGAAACGGTGTACTGTCCTTCAGGCAAACTGAAAGGAACCATTATCTGATGGGTGAACAACCCTTCAGGAACAGTCCCTACGGTATCGGCGGGACGGACCTTGTCGCCAACCTTGACAGTCGGAGTGAACATCCAGTCCTTATCGGGAATTGGATTAAGATACACGCCCCTTTGCAGGAAGAAGCCACACTTGGCGGCCAAATCAGGAAGCGGATTCTGAAGACCATCATAAATCTGAGTCAGAAGTCCAGGTCCCAGTTCCACAGACAGCATCTCATTTGTAAACTCGACGCTGTCCCCCACAGAGACACCATTGGTGGATTCAAACACCTGCAATGATGCCACTCTGCCATTAATCCTGATAACCTCTCCCTTAAGGCGAGTATCACCAACCTTGATGAATCCAACTTCATTCTTGAAAATTGCATTCTCGAACTCTACCGCCACCATGTTGCCATTGACTGCGACAACACGTCCGCTTGTATTTGCCATAACGTACTCCACTAAATGCTACTAATATCGGACTGCAGGTTGGAGAACAACCTACGGAACTCAACATTCCCAGCCTCCTGGGAAAATAAATTCTTACGGGTTATGAGACTCAACTTCAAGGCATACGAAAGAAGCGCCTCAATATCAAAAACGTGTTGCGCGCACATCTCATCAAGGTATTTCCATTTGAGCACAATAAGAATCATCTCCCCAGAAAGCACATTCTCGTTGGAAATCGCCATCCTGACCGCATCACTAATCACATAACTTTTTGGTCCGTTGTTCTTGTATTTCTCAAGAGGCAACGAAAGCTTACGCGCACGTTGCTCACTCAATTCACTCTTTACCATTTGACAAAACCGTTGGTATCTGAGAAGAAACGAGTTGCCGACGGACTCTCCGCTGATGGCGCATTCAATCAGATGATAATCCCTCGGTCCCATATTGGCCTTGCATTGCGATAAGAACCCCTCAACACTGAGGGAAGGTTGCTTATCATAGCCAAGCGCAGGAAGCGAAGCAACAAGATAATAATAGGAAGCCAAACCATGCTCCTTACTTCGCTTGTGCGAAGACGATTTTGGATAGCTCGTCACTAAGGAAGGGCTTCATCAGATTGGCAATCTCCTCATCACTGAAATCAATGAAACCGCTTCCATCCTTGTCAGCGATCCGAAAACCAGTATCCACGTTGTCTACAGGCTTTATCTCAAGGCCATTTTTCAGTTCCTGGCTAAGCTCACTCATAAGCTGGGAAGCCAAAGAGGCAAACTGCTTGCTGTTAAGCTGAACCTCGCTTTCCGAAGTATCAACCACTCCGCTTTTGACTATCGCAACCACCAAAGCCTCTAGCTCCTTACCGGAAAAAGCTTTCTCCAGCTTAGCCTGAAGCAACAACTCCAACTGCGTACTGATGGCTTTCCTCAAAGAAAGGAGGACATCCCGGCTTGCTTGCTGGAGGGAGGCACGGGCGCTCTGGTCACGTACATCAATTTCTCTTCTTGCCTCATCCTGCAACGCATCAGCCTCTTTGTGTGCCTGCTGGAGAATAACCTCGGCCTGCTTCTCAGCATCAGCAACAATCTTTTGTGCATCTTTCTGGGCGGCTTGGACGCCATCTTTTCGAATGGATGCAACCAAATCCTGAATCTGTAGTGCCATTTAAAATCCCTACCTTGTTTTCTTCGAAAAGAAATGAATACTTGTATAATAACAAAAAAAAATAAAAAGAAGAATACCTTAAATAGAAGTTATTTTGTTATTGCAGTATACTCTCGGCATCATGCAAAGAAAATATATCCTGTCGGACAAACCACAGCAAGGATTAATCCGAATAATCAATATCCAAAGCGACAAGACCTTACTTGTGCCAAGCAAAGACATCGCAAAAGACATCAGTGCGATAAGATTCGCCTTGGATCTTGGGCAATACCCTTGCGCCAGTCTTCAAGAGGAATATGAAACCATTGGCCTTGAGCTCTTCTCCATTGAACCCTATTGCCTAGTTGAGAAGGACCAAAATCTCTTGGACCTGCTTGATAGGGAAAAGTGCTCACTTGCAAGGAAAGGCATCAGTTTTTATCCTGAGCGATGAGATTACGGATAGCCTGCACCGATACCTCTATGGCGGCTTCTGTGTCGTGCCTCTTGGGATTCTCCATTCCTGCCTTCTCTCGTTCCTGATTACCAATGACAAAAAGCACACTGCCACAGCGGGCACCCAAGTGGGCGGCACAACAGAACAAAGCGGCACTTTCCATCTCGGAAGCAAGGACTCCCAGTCTTTTCCATGCTTCCCATTTTTGCATCAAATCATAGGAAACAGGCATCACCTCCGGTTCATGTTGCCCATAGAACGAATCCTTGCACTGCACCACCCCGGTATGGGTCGGATATCCAAGCATCCTGGAGGCCGCAACAAGGGATTCAACCACTTGGTAATCGGCAACGGCAGGAAACTCAATAGGTGCGTATTCGCGGCTTGTCCCCTCGGCCCTGACAGCTCCTGTGGCAACGACCACAGACCCCCCCAGGACAGGAAGTGCGATACCCCCGCAAGTTCCCATACGGACAAATGTATCAGCGCCACATTTGTATAATTCCTCCATGGCAATGGAAGCGGAAGGACCGCCTATACCTGTCGAGGTGACCGATACCGGCACTCCATCAAGTTGCCCCGTGTAGGTCACGAACTCGCGGTTATCCGCAATAAACCTTGCATCAGTAAGGAATTTTGCAATCAAGGGTACCCTTTTTGGATCCCCAGGTAATATCACATACTTCCCGACATCTCCCTTCTTGATGTGCAAATGATATTGCACACCGGTCCCATTCATGTAATCACTCATAGAAATGAGCATATCACAAACCATGAAGACAAGACAAAGGAATTCTTTCTTCTGTATTTCGGATGAGTGAGAAGAAACCCTGTCACTTTGTCATAAGTGAGTCCAGTCTTTGTTTTTTTCCACGCTTTTTTTCAAGATGGGGACATGCTTTCTCTTTCTTGTTTTTGTCTCCTCGCTTTGCAATTTCACAAAAAATCCGTCTTCAAGATGTTTGACAATATTTGTGCAGTATTTATTCCATAAAAACTTGACCTTAAACAAGAAAAAACCGACTATAGAAAACTGTATTTTGAACTATCCAATTTGAAGAAGACAACTGCCATGTCAAATCATTTCTTTCACGTAAAGAATGCAACAACCCGATTTCTCGAGAATTCAAAAGAATTCTTTGAGAAGGAGGAAAATGTCATAAAAAAACAGAATCTGAGTTCCCTCAGGATTATGGTTGTTGTCTATGCCCTCGTCGTAGCTCTCTATCTCCTCACTGTTGCCCTTCCCCAAGGCTTTGCTTTACAGACAAGAGGAATCCTCATCGCACTGGTCGTGCAATGGGTCTTTGTGGCTTTTGTCCATTTTTTTTTCTATAAGAAAGACAACCTGTCTTCCGCGTTCGTCAGTAACACCTGCTTTGTGTTCGGCTGGCTCATCGCCGCCCTTACCATCTATCTTGGCACGTATGCTTTTAGAGATGAACAAGCACTGCTTTTCCCCATGGTGCTGATATTGATGACACAGGTTTATACCTTTCCCCCCAAGAAGATTCTGTCCTTGGTGGTCTGCGAGGACATCGTATTCCTGACGTTCTCCTATATATTCAAGTCCCGTTACCTATTCTTTCGTGATTTTCTTAGCACCACAGTCGCCTTGGGCATCAGCCTGACATCCTTCTTTACCCTCCTTCATTTCAAATTCCAATACTACCAGGCAAAAGCAAAATTGCAAGACATGTGCTCATTGGATTCCATGACAGGAGTGATGAACAAATCGACCTTTACCTATTACTTCGATTCATTTGTGAAAAGTCCAGAAGCAACCAGGCAATATGCGCTGGCGGTGTTTGATCTTGATGGATTTAAGCAAATAAATGATGACTACGGACATCAGATTGGTGACCATGTGCTCCTGGCTTTCGCTGAATTCCTCAAAAATTTCTTTGGCTCTTTGGATCGGAATACCATGCTTGGACGATTTGGAGGAGATGAATTCATGCTTTTGATCAAGGACATAGACAAGGAATATCTTTATCTCCAGTTCGCTTCCTTTTGCAAGGAAATCCCAGAAATAATCAAGGAGAAGACACAATTGGAAGTCACGTGCAGTGTAGGGGTTTCAATAAGCGGGGGAGGACAACAGGAATTCCAGGATATGTTCCTTATTGCCGATCGTGCCCTCTACCAGACAAAAAACAACAAGAAGAACAGTTTTACCATCTTCCAGTCCAATACAAACCGCCAAGCCTAAGAAGTCTCCTGTGGAAGAAATCAGATAAGGACTAGAACACATTCCCGTTCTTCCTGAATTCACGCCATACATTCTCAAAGAACTCCTCTTCACTCGGTATGGGATGAACAGGACGCCAGAAGGCACAAGGCTTTCCTGTCTTCATTTGAATAAGTTGAATTTCATTAGGAGCATCATCTTTTTCCAAGGAAAAGGAAAAGTCATCAGGAAGAAAGCAATGAGGTTTGTTTCCTTTGGGATCTGTGTACAGAGCACTCCCCCTACTCTTATGTCCGTGATTAATATAATCAATCATAGCAAAGAGATAAAAACGTTGAGTAAGGAGAATGTCTTTTACTTCATAATAGGAAAAAAGTTCTTTCTTATCTTGAATCGAAAGAGTATTCAAGGCTTTCTCCACAAAAGCCAATTGCGCTCTCAACGCTTTCTCATTACGGATGGCACCTCCCGTTTGGGACATCCCTTCTTGGGCGAGCACTGCAACCTGCTCGATGTTGCTCTTCTGTGCCAAAGGAACAGAAAGGGAGGCAAGATGTTGCTGTGCCAAAGCCTGAAAACTCTCATCATCCATAAATGAATTCTTAAAATACACGCGTGAAATATATTCTGAGGCCCTCATTGAGCCCACTTGCCCTGCATTGAGGGCGCTTCCTCCTGGACGATACACTCCGTGGGTCGCTGCGCACTCCCCTACAGCGAACAGGTGCTTCACGTCCGTCTGCCACCAAAGATCCACAGCAATCCCTCCATTGCTATGTTGTGCACAAAGGGAAATCTCAAGCATCTGCTTGTGGAGATCCACCCCTTTACTACGGTAGAACTCGATTGCAGGCTCATTCATCTTCTGCAACCGATCAAAAGGCATACCTCCAAGTGCACCGGCAGTTTCAAGATATTGATATGCCTCCTTGGACAAAAGATCATACTCAAGCGCATCCAAAAGCAACGGATTCCTGGTGTAATCGAGAAAAACCCTTCTGCCTTTTTGATTTTCCCAATAGACCAGAACATCAATGATGCTTGATCCCTGTTCTACCTTTCGAACGTCAAAGGGCCATTGGTATCCCTTAAGGAAAATCTTTGAAAGCACATCATACACATCATCAAAACCGCAAAAAAGGAATTCCTTCTCGTCTTTGCCTTCTGCATCAGTGGAAACAAAACGGGGTAGCGCCTGCATATAGGTGCCACTCACATTCCAGCGGGGTTTCAAGCTGGCCAGACCAAATTGCCATTCAGTCAGGTTCTTTCCCTGGACCCCAGAGGAAAAGGCGACACCTGTGGCTCCCTTCTGGCTTACAGGATAGACACTTTTTGAATAGATATGGGCAGGCCCTCCGGTAGCAAGAATCAAGTTGACACATTGGAAGACGGTATATTCATTGTCATCAAGGCCAAGGCAGATGCAACCGCAAGCATTTCCTTCCTTGATCAAGATATCGATAAGCTGGAAACCTGAATAGACATGAATCCCCTTGGCTTTGACCTGACGCTGCAAGGCCTCGGTCATGAACAATGAAGTGTAAGGACCTGCACTGGTGGCTCTCTTGTTAGGATCATGATCAGTCTTATAACCGACAAACTCACCATAGCGTCCTCGGGGAAAAGGAACCCCCAATTCCACCAATTTATAGAAACACTGCGTACTGAGCGCAGCCTCGCAGAGGGCATGCTCGCCGTCAACAGCCAATCCCTCAAAGTAAGTCCGGGCCATGGAGAAGACGCTATCCAATTCCTTTCCACAGAGTGAAAGCTTGTAATAGGTCTGCTTATCGCTTCCGGCATTGCGACTTGTCCCCCAGCTTTCTCGCTCGCAAATCATCAAGACATCCTTAAGTCCTTCGTTGAACAAACAATCCGCGGCATTATATGCAGATGCCCCGGCACCCACGATTATGGTATGAGCCTTGATAATCTTCATTTCCTAGAGCCTCTTGATGTGAAATCCACCATCAACATCGATATAATTCCCTGTAGTATAGAGGAACAAGTCAGAAGCAAAAGCAGAAACCGCATTTGCTACATCCTCAGGCTGTCCCCATCTCTTGATGGGAAAGATCCCCTCATCGATTAGGGCATCATATTTAGCTTTGACCACACTGGTCATGTCGGTTGCGATGACACCCGGTCTCACTTCATGGACAAGGATGCCCTCACTAGCCAAGGCATCGGCAAACAAGGTGGTGAGCATAGCCACCCCGGCTTTGGAAACACAATACTCCCCCCTATTCGTCGAAGAGACTTCCGCTGAGCAAGAACCAATGTTGATAATTGTACCTCGTTTGGTGAAAGCCTGTGGCTGGGACAGCATTTGCTTGGATACCAGTTGGGTCAGAAACAGGTTTCCCTTGGTATTAATTCCGATGACACGGTCAAACGAATCCTCCTCCATCTCAAGCAATGAGGTTCGTTTCAAAGGTGCAACACCCGCATTGTTGACCAGGACATCAATCCGTCCGAAGGCCTTTACTACCTCAGAGACAATACGCATCCTGTCTTCCTTGCTTGAGATGTCGGCACAAATGTACTGCACAGGGGAGGAAAACCCAGATAGGTCAAGTTTGGTATCCTCCAGCACCTTGGTTCCCACCAGGGAAACAGCGAACCCATCCTGGCTCAACCGATGTGCTATCGCAAGTCCAATCCCTCTGCTTCCTCCGGTAATCAACGCAACTTTTTGCATACTCAATATCTCCTATTGAAAACTGGCCTCTCGCTCTGAGGCCTCCTTGCGAGCCGCCACATACAAAGGGCCGTACACGTCGTTATCACGGATAACGCATCCTGTCCTCCCATGGTCCCGCATAATCTGGGTGCATTTGCTGCAAGTGATGCAACATTTATTCTTATTTATCAGGCCTTGTGTCAATATATCTTTCGGAGCATCAGGATAGGCGATGCTACTTCTGCCAAGTCCTATAAAGGAACAACGGTGCATAGCCAGATTGGCTGATCCCACATAGGGAATGAATTGTCTCAACCAGGTGTAGCCATTACCTACAACAGGAACAGCTCCTGCAGCGTTCTGGATTTGCTCAGTGAAGGAGAATAAACGCTCAATGCTTTCCAGGGGGTGCTCCTCAGGGGTGGGGATACCCATGGAGGAAAGATCAAAGGGTCTGGTGACCTGAGGGTAAATATAATAAGGATTACCCGCACTATTACTAAGCAGGTCCACGCCCTGGAGACAAAGCGCCCTGGTCAAGGCCAAAGGCTCGCTAGGGTCAAAACGCCACAGGTCGGTCTTGTCCTCCCCGAATCCATAGGGGTACGGATGGGCGTCAAACACATTGAAACGTGAGGCGACAAGGAAACCGCACCCACATTCCTGACGGATGGCCTTGACTATCATCAGCATCAGTCTGGACCGGTTTTCAAAGCTTCCACCGAATTTTCCTTTCCTGGTATGGCTTGCAAGCAACTCACTCAGAAGATATCTGTGACAGGCCTTCACATCAACCCCATCGAATCCCGCTTCCTTGGCAAGCCTAGCGGAAAAGACATAATGTCCCACAAGATCCTCAAGATACCCGTCTGAAACGACCTCCTCATCACCCTTGAGCCCGACCCGTGGATCGAGAATGGGATCATGTTGCGGGATTATTGGGGCAGCTTTATGCCCTTGGGGGCGAGAATAACGGCCACTGTGGGTCAGTTGAAGAATTTGGAGGGGACGATGAGACTTACCCATGCTGTCCTGGGCGAAATGTAAGGTATGCTCCACCAAGGAGGCGAACTTGCCGACATTATCCTTGGTAAGCATCATTTGCAAGGGATTCGCCCTGCCTTCAGGAACAACTGAATTCGCTTCCCACCAGATAAGACCGGCACCACCTGAAGCGAATCGTTCATATCTTCTCCGCACCGAGTCCGTAGGCGACCCGTCAATCTCGCTATCACAGCCTTCCATGGGAAGCACGGCAAACGCATTGGGGGCTTCAAGGGAACCCACGCGAACCTTTCTTGATAGGGCAGACAGATCCTCACTCAAGGGAATACTCACGTGAAGAGCTTTGATGGCCTCCCTCAATTCTCCGATATCCTGATAATGAAATTTCTCATGTTTTGACATCTCTATCCTCATTTGACCTTGACAGTCTTGCCCTTCGAATATTGTAAGGCCTGTATGATTTTCACCGCTTCCAAAGCGGCGGTCCCGTCAACAAGAAAGGGTTTATTCGTCGCAACAGCGGTATAGAACGCCTCGATCAAGCGGCCATGGGATAAACCCCATTCACTTTTCTCTCCAGTTGCCACCTCGCTGGGGATAAAACTGCTTCCCTCCGTCGTGGTAATAGTCAGCCCTTTCTGTGAGACAAGCAAAGCCCCTTTCTCACAAATTATCTCAACATCCGCTGTCTTGCAAAGTTTGGCGCAATTGGTGAAATACCCTACTCCAGTCGCACCGTTTGTAAAGACAAAATTGGCCATGCAGGAGTCATCGACCTCATAATCATGGGTCTCTCTCATATGGGCATCAATGGCAGTCAATTCCGTGACCTTGCCACAAAGATACTGCATCAAGTCGATGGTATGTATGCTTTGGTTGATGATGCATCCACCACCCTCGGTATCATATTGTCCCCTCCAAGGGGATTTACTATAGTATTCGCCATGGCGGTCCCAACGTACCGTGGCCACAACACTAAGCACCTGCCCATACACCTCTCGGTCTATCAGATCCTTCGCAGCGACAGAGGCATCATTCATTCTGTTCTGAAAACAAATACCAAGATAGCATCCGGTTTTCCTTGATACAGCTATCATCCTTTGCCCATCGCTTACATTGATTGCAAGAGGTTTCTCACAGAACACCTGTTTACCATGAAGCATGCAATCGATGGCGATGTCCGCATGAGTGAAGTGGGGGGTCACAATATGAACGATATCCACACTCGGGTCATCCAATATCTCGTGATAATCCACAAGGGGTGTCCCTCCATATACCGCACAGAACTCTTGTGCTTTCTTCGCATCCAGGTCAATACAATACAACAGGTCAGCTTGCTTTGATGCATTGACAGCCTTCCCGTGATTCTTCGCCACCGCTCCACAACCGATTATTGCCACCCCAAATTTTTTCATTGAATCATTCCTTTCCATACATGGCCTCATATTGGCCCGGAGTCATTTGCTCTGAATTCTTGAACACCCGCATGAATGTCCTGAGACTTCCAAAACCACATTGGTCCGCAACTACTTCCAGACTCAAATTCTCATGAAGTAATTTCTTTGCCTGTGTCAACCGGCATCGGACGATATAATCAGATATCAACTCACCATTATATTTATTGAACAATCTTGAAAGTGTCGGCAAGGAGAGTCCCCTGTCATCTGCTATCAGGGCCACACTCATCATCTTGTCCAAGTAATTTTTCTGGATATAGGAAATGATGACGTTGTACAGTGACAGGTCCTGCTGTCCGCTCTCATCGTCGATGCTTCGTCTCAGGACTTGACAAATACTATGCACGACCGCAGCTATCTCGCTTTTGATGTTCTCAACGGTAGAGGATTGCAGAATCGGATGCAAAGAAATCTCAGGATAATTGACGAAGAGCTTTTCATCCAAGCGACTGAATACCTTGATGATTGTCCCCGCAATGTTGAGCATAAGGAACCTCATCTGCTTTGGTGGCACCTCCCGTTCAAGATTGCGTTTTATTATCGTATCGATGGAGGAGAGAACGGAATCCTCGTCACCCTTTTTCAGGTCCTCCATTATCTGGACTTCAAGATCAATGGGGTAATCGAAGCTTCTTCCTTTGGCAAAGTCCAGCATGTCCTGATAGAACATGAAATTCTTAAATTCCAGTTGCCGTGAATACTCCAGGACATCAAGCGCTTGGCTGTAGCATCCTGAAAGATCAAGATACGTGCAACATACATTGGAGCATGCAATTGAGATATTCTCCGGCAGCAAGGAACGGAACCGCTCCCCCCAAAGTCTTAGTGACGCCTGCAAGGTTTCTATCTTGCCATCCGGAAGGTTGAGTAGCGCGCCTGAGACTTTCTCTGAATGAAAAGGATAGCTGACAAATCCAGTTCCCTCGAGGCTCAAGGAGTAGGACTTCCTTAACAAATCATCAAACATGGCGGGATTACCCTTTATTTCGTAAATGAAGACCATAAAGTAATTCGAAACAAACTCAATCCCGTATTGAGCCAATTCATGGCGGTTTGCCTTATTGTCACTTGGATATTTCTCAAGTAAGGAACAGATTATCTGGTCCTGAAGCAAGGCCTTCTGCTGGGTAAAGCGGGTATTGATTTCTTTCTTCTCATCCTGCAAGGAGGTGATTGCATGGGAAATATACTGCAGTTCATTGCCTTTCACTGTATTCGGTGAGTCAATCGTCCTAATCACATTGTCAATTCCCTTATAGGCGCGTCGGGTAAGATAGATTACAAAGGCGATTCCAAGTAAAAAGCAAAGAATAAGGCAAATAAGGAAAGTTCTTCTGATAAGAAGCACAACCCCGAGATTCTGTTCCTTGGGCTCAAGTGTCAGAAATTTCCAATTCTGTATCTTGGAGTCCACACAGGATACGATGAACCTTTTCCCTTGAATTGTTTGCTCAAAACTCTGATTCCCTGTTCCCAGCCACCGGAAATTCAAATCATCAGATGAAAGCAAGTATCCTGTATTGTTGTACAGTACCCTCTGGCGTATTTTATCCACAATAACCAAATTCTCAAAAGCATCAAAAGAACTATTTGAAAGATGCATCTCCGCCCGGTTGAGCACCACAGCAACGTTCATGTATTGATCACCATGCAGAAACAAATTCAAGGGAGTGACTATAAGCAACTTATCAATCTTTGCTCCTGGAATCAGGGAACTGAAATCAAAAACAGTTGAGGTTGGATACTTGCTACTGATTATGTCATTCCAATCTTCCCTCGTGAAAGTCGTACCGTTCAGATATGAATCATAGAAATCCTTGCTGGAAGTATAGGAGGTACCAGCGATGGTAAGATCAAAAGAGGGGCAATAAAGGAAAAACTCATCAATATCATTGCGCATGACCCGTGTCTTGCTCACCTTTTCTTGGGCTGCAAACAATTGTAAAGTGGATAAGGAAGAACGGGAGGAGGCCTTGACTATTGTCTTGATCTCCGGCGCGTTGCCGATATCATCCACAATCGAATGGACTTCGGAAAGCACTGAATCCATGAAAACCTGGACTTGCTGGCCGGAAAGGGTATTGTATTTTTTTATCACATCATCAGAGATTTGAACGAAACGGAACGAAACAAAAGCAAACACCAGCAGGGGTATGCTGAATACCCCTAGATACGAGATGAACCAGGTGTAGGCAATACTCCAGGTATTTGCCTTGTCTCTTCCTTTTGTCATCTATTTTTTCTTTCCCTGTCAATATGTTCCTTAAGTTTATCATAGAACAGATCATCATCGACAGGAATATCCACCCAGTTCTCTCCAAGCCAGGAAGAAAGATGAATGGCATTCGAGATTTCAAGGCCATTGATTCCCTCTTCACCTGGAGCCATCAAAGGAGTGCCTTTCTGAATCGCGTCGCAAAAATTCTGAATGATTCCCATATGGCTGGTATAGGTACCCTTGGTAGGTACCTCTATACGCCAGCATTCAGGTTGCCCGATCCCCCCTTTGAACCGTTGGTTAAAGGAAGTCACACTTTCCCTCAGACGGGAGAAAACGATGGTATTATCTTCAACAACAATCTTGCCATTCTCCCCGGTGATCTCCAACCGGTTGGTTCCTGGGGCATCGGCAATTGTGGTGATATAGCAACCGGTCGCTCCATTTGGATACTCAAAGATGGCATACACATCATCTTCCACCTCAATGTCCCGATGTTTCCCGTAATAGACCACGGACTTCACACGGCTTGGCATACCACAGATCCACTGAAACAAATCGAGGTTGTGAGGGTTCTGGTTGAGGAGCACGCCTCCTCCCTCCCCGCCCCAAGTCGCACGCCAATCCCCCTGGTCATAATAACTCTGGGCACGGAACCAATTGGTGATGATCCAATTGGTACGGGTAACCTGCCCTAGTTCCCCTTCATTGATAAGCTCGCGCACCTTCTGATAGACTGGATTCGTTCTTTGGTTGAACATCACACCAAAGACCTTTCCAGCCTTGGCCGCGACGGCATTCATTTCCTTGACTTGTTTGGTATAGACACCTGCGGGTTTCTCAACCATCACATTCAAACCAGCCTCCAGTCCCTTGATGGCATATACCGGATGGAAATAGTGCGGAGTACAAATATGGATGGCATCAACACATCCGCTTGCTATCAAAGCCTCGGCTGAATCAAAGGTCTTCAAGGAAGGACCCACAGCCTCCACTGCAGCTTTAAGCCGCTCGGGGTTGGTATCGGCAATGGCAACCAAATCCAGGTTCTTCACCGCACCACCGAGCAAACCCTTGACATGTTGGGAGCCAATCTTGCCATATCCAATAAGACCATATCTCACTTTATTCATCTGAAAGCTCCTTGTCATATGAACGTAATATCTCAAGGGCAAGTCTCGCATCTTCTCCAAGATGTTCACACTTGCCCTC
>JBAXZS010000020.1:0-18798 GCA_041670175.1 Sphaerochaetaceae bacterium
GGACACACCCGTTCCCATCCCGAACACGGAAGTTAAGCGCTCTCACGCCGATGGTACTACGGTCTTTCCGTGGGAGAGTAGGTAGCCGCCGGGCCCTTTCTTTTTCCCCCTCACACAGGGGTTTTTGCCGCCTCGGATACTATGTCTGAGGCCTTTTTTTTATCGTTTGAATATTGGAAATTTTTGGTATAAGGATTATTAGTATATTGTTTTGATTGGTTTATATGGATTTTCATATAGTTTTACCCAATCAAGCAAGATGAAAACAAACAAAATAATTGGTCTTATGCGTTCTCTAAGAGAGGTTATCTGTGATATATTTGCTCTGTAAGGAATTGGAATGATTAAACAGAATACAAAAGTTCGAAATATAGCTATTATCGCCCATGTTGATCATGGTAAGACAACTTTGGTTGATGCATTGTTCAAGCAAAGTGGTTTTGTGTCCAGAGATGGTCAGGAACGTATTATGGATAGTGGTGCCCTCGAAAGGGAACGGGGTATTACTATAAATGCGAAAAACTGCGCCATTCACTATAAAGGTGTGAAGGTGAACATCATCGATACTCCGGGACATGCGGATTTTGGTGGTGAGGTTGAGCGTGGTTTGTCCATGGTTGATGGAGTCGTTCTTCTTGTTGATGCAGCAGAAGGGCCGCTTCCTCAGACCCGGTTTGTCTTGGAAAAAGCCTTGGCCAAGCACCTTCCTCCCATTGTTGTGATCAACAAGGTTGATCGTATGGATGCCCGTCCTAGAGAAGTCCTTGATGAAGTGTATGACTTACTTCTTGAGCTGTCCAATGACGATAAACTGTTGGATGTCCCTGTGTTTTTTGCTATTGGCAAGGCTGGCAAATGCGGGCATGAGCCTGAAAAATTGGAAGATTCACTGACCATGCTTTTTGATACTATCATTGATTATATCCCCGCCCCTTCATATGATGACGAGGAGCCTTTCCAGATGTTGGTGTCCGATCTTTCCTATAGTGATTTTCTTGGTCGCTTGGCTGTGGGCAAAGTCATCAACGGGAGTGCTACTACCTATGATCCCTTGATTTGCATGGAAGCAAACGGAGTAAAGACTCCTCTGCGTGTGACTCGTCTCCAGTCGTATGATGGGCCTTCATTCCATGAGACTACGGATGTTGAACCTGGAGATATCATAGTACTTTCAGGAGTGGACAACGTATCCATTGGTGATACCATTTGCAATGCCAGCTATCCGAAGGCACTACCCCGTATTACGATTGACGAGCCTACCGTATCAATGTTGTTCTCCAAGAACATCAGCCCCTTGGCTGGTAAGGAGGGCAAGATGATCACGTCAGCCAAAATTGGTGAAAGGCTACAAAAAGAGGCATTAAGGAATGTTTCCATCAGAGTGGAACGCAATCCTGATGATTCTTTTACCGTCAAGGGACGTGGTGAATTCCAGATGGCCATTATCGTCGAACAAATGAGACGTGAAGGCTTTGAGATGTGCGTTGGAAGACCTAAGGTCTTGTTCCACACAGACGAACAGGGAAAAAAACTTGAGCCTGTAGAGATTCTTACCGTTGACTGTCCAGAGAATTATTCAGGCATAGTCATGGACAAATTATCCAGACGCAAGGCCCTAATGAGTGATATCACCTATAACGGTAGTGGAAGAGTAAAAATTAAATTTAACGTTCCCGTTCGTGGTCTGATTGGATATCATGATGAGTTTCTTACTGATACCCGTGGATTAGGGATTATGTATAGTTCCTTCAAGGGCTATGAACCCTATAAAGGTGATTTCCCTGATCGTTTTACCGGTTCCTTGGTCTGTGACCGTGCTGGTGTCGCGGTCCCCTATGGCATGTGGGAGCTGGAGGACAGGGGGCGCTGGTTCATCGTTCCAGGCGATCAGGTCTATGAAGGGGAGATTGTTGGCGAAAGGAACAGGGATCTTGATTTGAACCTCAATCCGACCAGGACAAAGCACCTTACGAATTTGCGTGCTAGTGGACATGATGATGCCGTCACCTTGACTCCTATCAACAGGCCGAGCCTGGAACAGGCCATTCAATTCATTAAGGATGATGAGCTTGTTGAGGTCACTCCCTTGTCCATAAGGATATGTAAGAAAATATTGGATTGCCAGCAACGCAAGATATTTGAGAACAGGGGAGAGATTCCTACTTTCCTTCTTAAATAGAAATCCTATTTTCATCCTGTATAAAAGACCCTTGGATTCAATTTCAAGGGTCTTTTTATAAACAAAAATTGGTTAGTTATGATATTCTTTTAATATAACTATGATTAAAAAGAAATATCATTTTATCCTAAGAATTACCGGTGCATGGTCCGAACCCATAACACCGCTATCGATTGAGCTGTCGATGATGGAATCCTTGAGCCGTTCACTGGCCAGCCAATAGTCGATGCGCCATCCGATGTTGTGTTCTCGTACATGAGGACGGAATGACCACCAGGAATAAGCGCCTTCGGTGGTCGGATGAAGATATCTGAAGGTGTCAATAAATCCCCTGTCAAGCAAGTGGGAAAAGCTTTCTCTTTCCTGTATTGAATACCCTGCATTCATCTCATTTGTTTTCGGATTCTTCAAATCGATGCTTTGGTGGGCGACGTTCAAGTCTCCACAAATCAGAACAGGCTTCTTCCTGTCCAAGGCGCATACATAATCTTGGAATGTCTTATCCCATTGAAGACGGAGCTCAAGTCGTTTGAGGTCTCGTTGGCTGTTTGGGGTATAACAGCAAACGAGATAGAATTCCTCATATTCGGCACAAACAGTTCGTCCCTCGGCATCAAGAGGATTTCCAATACCCTTGGTGATTCCTATGGGTTTTTTCTTTGTGAAAATAGCTGTTCCCGCATAACCTTTCTTCTGGGCAAAGCTAAAATAAGTCTCATATTCTGCATTGAGAAGTTCCAGCTGATTTTGCTGGAGTTTTGTTTCCTGAATACAGAAAATATCAGAACCGCTTTGGGCAAGGTACTCATCAAAACCTTTTTTTTGAGCCGCTCTAAGTCCATTTACATTCCAGCTTATCAATTTCATATTTAAATTAGGGCGAAACCCTGCTCCTTGGCTTGCTCTATCATACTGGCTGGCCATATGGAAGCCTGTACCTCTCCGATATGGGCCTTGTGAAGAAGGAACATGCAAAGCCTGCTTTGTCCGATGCCACCACCAATGGTTTGAGGGAATTCTCCATTAAGGAGTCTCTTGTGCCAGAACAATTCCTTCCTCTCGATGCAGTTTTTCTTGGCAAGTTGTCGTAGCAATGCGGTCTTGTCGACTCTGATTCCCATGGAAGAAAGCTCCAGGGAGTCATTTCGGACAGTATCCCACACAATAATATCCCCGTTAAGGCCCGTATGCCCCTCACAAGAAGAAGTCGACCAGTCATCATAATCAGGAGCCCTGCCTCCATGGGGCATCCCATCTGCTAGTTCTGCTCCGATTCCGATAATAAAAACTGCCCCGAATTCCCTAGCAAGTTCCTTTTCTCTCTCTGCAGGGGCAAGCGCCGGATAGCGTTTTTGCGCATCCTCGCTAAAGACAAAAGTTATGTCCTCCGGCAAGGTCTGGTTACAATAACCATACGTCTCACTTACCAGGAATTCCGTTCGCTTTATTGATTGATAAATTTTCCTGACAATTTTCATGAGAAATTCCAGATTTCGCTCATTATCCGCCATGACTCGCTCCCAATCCCATTGGTCAACGTAGATTGAATGTATTGCATCGATTTCATCGTCAGGACGAATCGCGTTCATGTCTGTGTATAAACCGGAGTCTATGGCAAAATGCAGGTCGGCAAGGGCCATTCTTTTCCATTTTGCAAGACTCTGCACTATCTCCATTTGTTTGTTCTGCAAGTTGCCTACCTCGAACTGGACAGGGCGTTCCACCCCGTTAAGGTCATCATTGATTCCTGAATTTTTGGGAACAAACAAAGGGCTGGTTACTCTCGACAATCTCAGCTCACCTGAAAGTTCCCTTTCGAAAGTGTCCTTGACGAATTTGATAGCTCGTTCAGTCTGCCTTGAATCGAGCGCCGGCTTGTAATCCTTGGGAAAAAGAGTTGACATGCTACCTCCTGAGTGATACTCGAAAAAAATACCATATTTGAATGCGAAATAGAAGTATGCTACGATGTGCCCATGAATATACGTCTGGCCATGTTTGATATGGGAGGAGTGCTGGCGCAACACTCCGATTGCAAGATGGAAAAAAAAATATTGAATTATTTTGGTGTTTATCAGTATGGATCATTTTCTGAACTCGACCCAGGACTTGTCCCCCTCATGGAGAAGATGAGTGAGGATCTTATCACAGAAGACCAATTCTGGGATACTTTTTCGGAACTTACGGGCATCAGTATTCCTGGCCATGAGGAGTCGATCTGGGGGAAGTTCTTTAATCCTTCAATTGATGAGGAGGTACTTACCCTGATTAAGAGGATTAAGAAGACCGGGACAAGGGTTGTCCTTGCAAGCAATACGGAACCAGCACATCAGAGAATACACAACAGGCGAGGGGATTATGCTCTCTTTGATAAAGTATACACCTCTTGTCTTCTCCATGAGGTCAAGCCTCATGCAGAATTCTTTGAGAAAATTCTTAGAAATGAAAAGATTGAGGCCTCGGATGTTTTTTTTACCGATGATTATCAATCAAATTGTGATGCGGCATCCGCCTTGGGGATTGTTTCCTACAAATTTGCTGGAGCCCAAGGTTTGGAAAGGCGGCTAATTGATTTGGGTGTTCTTAAAAAACAATAAGGATGAATCGTTTTACTCATTTTACAATTGCAATAAATATAGTAATATGACTGGCTATTAGGATTGAGAACCAAGATGAAGAGATTGTATTTTCCAAATGATTTTCTTATTGGATGTGCCACTTCAAGTTATCAGGTTGAGGGCGCCTTGCATGAAGATGGGAGAGAGAGCTGCATATGGGATTCTTTCTCAAGGAAATCCGATAAGGTTTATCAAAACCAGAATGGTGAAATTGCCGATGACCAATATCATCTCTACGAAGAGGATATCGACTTGATGTCCAGGCTTGGGTTTAAATCCTATCGATTCTCCATTGCCTGGCCGCGGATCATCTCGTACGGGAAGATCAACAGCCTGGGGCTTGAGCACTATAAGAGGCTTTGCAGGGAACTGCATAAGAAAGGCATGAAGGCAATGGCCACGCTTTACCATTGGGATTTGCCGCAGAGCCTTGAGGATAAAGGTGGCTGGCTGGAAAGGAACACCGCTTATGAATTCGCCAGATACGCCAAGGTTTGTTTTGAGTATCTAGCAGATGATGTGGATATGTGGATAACCTTGAACGAGCCATTTTGCTCTGCCTACCTGGGATATGGAAACGGCATTCATGCGCCGGGACTTCTTGGGGGGAATGAGATTGCAGCACACCATCTTAATTTAGCTCATGGGCTGGCAGTCAGTGAGTATCGCAAGCTTGGATTGAAGGCTCCTATCGGGATCAGCTTGAATCCCTCAATTCCCAAGCCGTCAACACAAAGCATGAAGGATGTATATGCTGCAAAAATTGCCTGTGCTTTTCAGACTGACATCTATCTTGATCCTCTCATTAGCGGGGAATATCCCAAGCTTCTCACTACCGAGCTAGGGCTGAAGTTTCCCATTGAGCCTGATGACATGGCGTTGATACGGCAAAAGATTGATTTCATCGGGATTAATTATTATAGCGAGCATGTTGTCTCTTTTGATGAAAAGGCGGAACTGAGGTTTAGAGAAGAACCGACATGGCAGGAGGAAACCAACTTGCAATGGCCGGTTGTTCCTTTCGGTTTGTTACGTACTCTCCAATATTTTGCTAAAAAGACCGGGAATACACCCCTTTACATAACGGAAAATGGTGCGGCCTATGACGATGTCCTTGCAGAGGGAAGGGTGCATGACAAAAAGCGGTGTGATTACTACGCCCAGCATTTGGAAATATGTAATCAAGCAATCGAGGAAGGAATTAACTTGAAAGGCTATTTTGCTTGGTCATTCCTTGACAATTATGAATGGACTTATGGATACACCAAGAGATTCGGGATTGTGTATGTAGATTTTAAAACCCAAAAGAGATATCCAAAAGACAGTGCCTATATGTTCAGGGACTTTAATAATAATTATATTGAATATTAATGTTTAATATATAACAACTATGTGTAAATGATATCGATATACAATATAAAACCTTGATAATTTATTTATTATAAAGAATTTACAATGATTTTGATAGAGAGATTACTATTGCTTTAGATGCTGAAAAAAAGTAAAAATATTTCTAAATGCTCCTGTTTTTTATAAGTAAAAGTATAGTAGTTATTTAATATTCATATAAATATAAAATAGAATCAATAGCATTAAAATGGTAAAACAATAAAATTCATGTGTCCTTCTTTACGGGTTGATGCAGACATACCTATGCCCGCAAGAATAATTATCAACCCCTTCTCGAATGCCATTATAAAGAACTTCATCCGGTGTTTTCCTAATCAGGTGTGACGGATTTCTAGAGCAACATGAATGATTTTATAATTTCAAGGTTCAGGATGTGATGGTTTTACTTGTGGTTGTTGGAAAGAGACTGGGGGCTTGATAAGATGTCCCATCCTGTTTGTGAGTCCGGCATGCAGTCGACCAGCCGGAAGAAAATGCCCGAGGTTTCCACGCACTACATCCAACAAAGGTCAACAAGGAGAGTGCTCATCGGGAATTTGCAAGGAAGGTCATCTCAGGTGCGATTCAGTGGGAACAATAGACAACCAGATAGCCCGGACCCACTAAAAAGTGCGAAGCCTCCCTTTAGTTCCTCATCAAGCAGTTCTTCGCATGTGAAGCGCCAATCTTAAAAGGGACAAGATTTTTATGAAGCCATTGAAGAACAAGCCGGGAAAAGAGGAGTGATCAATTTTGGGTTGTCCAGCAATAAAACGTTTCATGTCATGGTTCTTTCTCAAGGACATACCCCTCAGATGCTGAGTGTATGCAAAATCAAGTATTTAAGAATACCATAGAATGATACGGGGAAAGAGGAAAGCACAGGCAGGTCTTGCTAAGGTGGCCAGGGTGGGGGGAACCAATTAATTTGCAAAGAAGGTCCAGCCAGGCTTGAATTAAAATATTGTTGTTTTTGTAATATGTATAATATATTCCTAAGTAGGAATATATTATATTGCAAAGATAATATCAAAAAATAATATAAAAATGATTATAACCAATATCATTACTATAAAAAATTATATTATAAAAATATAATATTTATATTGATATAATGTCTTTTAATTATCATTTATAAATATAAAAGCTATAGTTTAATTATAAAAATGTTTATCAATCTTGAATCAAGAGCACGAATTGATAATACCATAATGGATAGGTTTGCCATGAATAAAAACTTTTTTTACAAAATCTTTACATTTGTTACTTATGATAATCACTCATTTTTTTAGAGCAATTTTTATTATAAACGATATTTTACTTATATTGATATTATATTAATACTTATAAATATTATATTTAACTTACTAAATAAAATGAAATTACCAATATAAATATAATATCAAAATTTATATTTTACATTTGTGTTTGATAAAAATTGAAATAACACTTGTAGTAAAACAACAACTAGGATTATAATATGTTCATTAGGAACCTGTATGAATAAAGCTATTGCCTTCCATCTTCAGAAGGGTGGTGTGGGGAAAACTACAATTTCTGGAACTCTCGCCTGTCAATCTGCGCTTGAAGGATTCAAGACATTGCTTGTCGATGTCGATCCACAAGGCAATGCTTCTTCTTGGTTTCTTAAAGAGACTCCAAAGTTTGAGTTGGCGGATGTGGTCCAGGGAAAATGTTTTGCGGCTGAGGCGATTGTTGCCGTCTCCCGGATTCCTAATTTTTATATTCTTCCGACTTTTGGCATCGGTGGTTCATTAAAGAATTATTCTGAAACCAGACTGTCTGAGGAACCGTATGTGCTTCAGGATTTGATAAAGGAATTGTCTCTTGACTATGAGCATATCCTTTTAGATCTTTCTCCTGGGTTGGGCAGACTTGAACGCTCGGCCTTGATTGCTGTTGATGAAGTTGTTACTCCCATGACTCCTGAGGTGTTCAGTTTGGATGGCCTTGAGATTTTTATTGCTGAGCTTGGTAGGTTCAAAAAGAATTTGCGTTCGAATGTAAAACATTCTCGAATAATCATCAATTCTTTTGATGAGCGTATCACCCAACATCGTGATATTTTTGAGGCTGCCAGCAAGGGTGCCTTTGAAGTATATAAGATTCCTGTTGATCCTTTGTTCAGGAAGTCGCAGGAAGCTTCTGAGGCGCCTCAGTTATTCAAATCCCATGGAAAGGGGTTGAAGCCGAAAACACTTGAGGCAATTAAGTCATTGGATTCTGCAATTTGGAGATAAGATATGGCATTAAAGCGAAATTTTGATTCTGAAGAGAAAGAAGAAAAAAAGGAAAGTATAAGCGGGCAAAAGGCTAAGCAGTTGTTCTCGAGAAAAGAGAACAAAATCCTTACCACTTTTTCCATTGAGCCTTCCTTTAAGCAGGAACTTGAAGAGTTGTTCGCCGATATGGGGCTTGGTTGGGCCGCGGGAATTCGTTTTGCCCTCAAGGAGTTCTATAAAAAACATTATGACTTGGTTTGAGGTCAATTCAGCTAGGATTGTTTTCCTTTTGATTCTTTGTAATTTCACACTCTTTTTTAGAGGGAAGCTATATAAGTAATTACAGTTTTAATTGCTTTTGTTACTTAAAATATTATCTAATTATAGTAATTAATATTTTATTATGTAATTATTTTTACTATTTTTTATATAAAATTTATATTATTATAATATAACATAATACATATATCTATATAGCATATAGTATAATACCTATAGTTTAAAGTTGATTTATGTTTATTCTTGCTATTTTTTTGTTGTATATCAATATAATATTGTATAATGCTGTCTTGAGGTGTGAGATGTCTACAGAAATCTGGTGGAAAGAATGTGTGGTTTATCAAATCTACCTGAGAAGTTTTCAAGATTCAAATGGAGATGGTATCGGTGATTTGCAAGGAATAATCAGACGTCTGGGCTATCTCAATGAGCTGGGCATCGGTTGCATCTGGCTTTCTCCTGTGTATCCAAGTCCCAATAAGGATTTTGGCTATGATGTCAGTGATTATTGTGCCATACATGAGGATTTCGGTACCATGGATGATATGGATGAGCTTCTTGAGAAGGCTCATGCGTTGGGTATCAAGGTAATCCTGGACATGGTGCTGAACCATACTTCTATTCAGCATCCTTGGTTTATTGAAAGCAGGAAGGGAGGGGAATCCAACCCTTACAAGGATTACTACCTATGGGTGAGAGAACCGAATAATTGGATGGCTTGTTTCGGTGGCGGTGCCTTTACCTGGGATGAGTGCCGACGTGAGTTCTATATGCATTCTTTTCTTCCTCAGCAACCTGATCTCAATTGGCGTAATCCTGCGACGGTGGAGGACATCTTCAAGCAATGTCGTTTTTGGCTTGATAAAGGAATTGATGGATTCAGGCTTGATGTCATCAATTGCATAATAAAAGACGAGAACCTTCGTTTTAATCCTCGTGTAGGAGGATTGAGGCACATCCGTCCCTATGATAGGCAAATCCATGTGTTTGACCGGAACAGGCCGGAGACCCATAGACGGCTTCAGGACTTTCGGAAGATGGTTGACCAGTATCCTGACAGGATGCTGGTCGGGGAGATAATGGTTGAGAGTCCAGGAGAACCGGAGATGGCCTCCTCCTATCTTGGTGATGAGTTGAATCTCACCTTTGACTTTTCTCTCTTGCAGGCAAGATTCAATGCTTCGTTATGGGGAAAAGTTGCTAAACGTTGGTATGCGGCGGTGGGAAATGAGAATTGGCCAACCTGGGTGTTAAACAACCACGATGTGCATCGAAGTATAAGCCGTTTCAAGGGCAATGAGAGGAAAGCCCGTCTCTCGGCGATGTTCATCATGACCCAGAAAGGGACTCCCTTCATTTATTATGGAGAAGAGTTGGGCATGCCGGACTCCTCAATATCACACAAGGAAATGGTGGACCCTCTTGGAAAGCACTATTATCCCCTACCTGTCGGGAGGGATAGCGAGCGCAACCCGATGCTATGGGATATGTCCACTGGCTTTGGTTTCTCAGATACGAAACCATGGATTCCCTATGCTCCGGAAGGTTGCACCCATAGTGTAGCCTATGAAGAGAAGTTCAAAAATTCCATGCTTTCCTATTACAAGCAGTTGATAGCCCTTCGGAAAAAGGACAATGTAATATTGTATGGGGAGATAGAATTTGTCGAGATGAAAGAAAAAAGCATATTGGCCTATTATCGTATTCTGGAGACAGGAAAACGACTTGTACTTCTGAATTTCAGCAGGAAAAGTGTAAGTCTTATCTTGCCAGATGCAGGTGCTACCCCCCTTCTGTCCTCGTTTGGGCAAGTGGTGATCGATAAGGGCAAAGTGACTCTTTCGGGCTTCCAGGCAGCTGTCTTTAAAGTCTGAGTGGGCAAGCCGTTGATTGGATATACCCCTATTTCTTCTGTTCACTCATCCTTGCAAGTTTTTCCCTGAATGCAGCCAAACGATCTATGGCTTCATTTTTTCCAACCTTGCGATTTGGATCATCTTCATCGAACAAGGATTTGGGAATCTCAGAAAGGAACCGAGAGGGGACACACACCATCTCTTTGCCGTTTCGTTCCCGGTTGATGCAAGTGGATATGACCAGGTCCACCTTGGCACGTGTGATGGCGACATAAAACAAGCGTCTCTCTTCCTCGATGTTCTCGCTGTTCTCCTCAAGCGCTTTGCCACTGGGGATGTAAGGTTCTTCCACAGCTGCAAGAAAAACCGTATGGAACTCAAGGCCTTTTGCCGCATGCATGGTCATCAACTTGACTGTGCCCATGGCCTCTTCATCTTCATCTTTGCTGTCCAGGCTTATTCTGTTGATGAATTGTGAGACTGGATGCCCTGGGTTCTTTTGTTCAAAGTTAGCCAGTTTCTTGCAGAATATATCGATGCCCTTCATTTGATAGTTCACCAGATTCTCATTGTCAGGATGCTGGGCTACCAAGTATCCCTTGTAGTCGATTTCCTTGACCAGAAGACGAAGCACCTCGCTTTTGTGGGTGGAATTAGTGAGGCGCTCATCGTAGTCTGTGATCATGTCAATGAAACGCTTGAGGGCCTTCTTTGTGTATTCGCTTACTGAAGTGTCCTCGGTAAGCGACATCCTTTTGGCAGCGTCAAAAAGGGAACATCCGAAATTATCGGAGACCGTGCGGATTTTCTCAAGTGTGACCCTACCGATACCCCTGCTTGGAGTGTTGATCACCCTGAGAAGGTTCACATCATCATCCAGGTTGACTATGAGTTTCAAATAGCTCAGGATATCACGTATTTCCTTGCGGTCCAGGAGATTTGGGCCACCAGTGACATCCACAGGAATGTTCCTTTCCTCCAGGACGTCCCCGATGTTCTGTAGCAGCCTGTTGGTCCTGACAAGTATGGCGAAATCGTCATACGTGAGGGAATGATTTTCCTGAATCTGCGCCTCTATCGTATCAGCAAAGCTATTGGACTCAAAACTCGCATTTAGGGGATGAATTATCCGGATGGAGCTCCCTTTATCCTTGTCCGTCCAGAGTTTTTTGCTTTTACGTTGCTTGTTATGGACTATCAAGTCATTCGCGGCTTCCAATATGGTACCTGAGGAACGATAATTCTTTTCGAGTTTAATCTCGACACGTTCAGGAAAATCCTTCTCAAACATCATCAGATTCTGGTAATTGGCACCACGCCAGCTGTAGATGCTCTGGTCGTCATCACCTACCACGCAGAGGTTCCTGCTGGTTACAGCCAAGCATGACACCAGCTTGTATTGGCAAAGCGAGGTGTCTTGAAACTCATCTACAAGAATATACTTGAATCGGTCCCTTAATTTGCCTAATATCTCTGGATTCTTGGCAAACAAATACAAAGGCAAGGTAATGAGGTCGTCAAAGTCAACGGCATTATAGGCTTTAAGCAACTTATTGTATTCCTGATAGTATCGGGAAATCTTTGAAGCGGAGTCTGGGTCCATCACCGTTCTCTTGGTCTTGATATCCGAGAACAACGAGGCGAGCTCATAGAAATCATACTTGCCAGGATTCTCATCATTATCCTCAATCATCTTACGGATCAAGGCAAGCTTGTCGTCGGTGTCATAGATAGTAAAGTCGTTCTTGTACCCCAGCAACTGGATGAATTGCTTGAGCACCCCCATGCCGAAACTATGGAATGTGGTTGTCGTAAGTTTTTTCAAGGGGCAAACTGTAAGTTCCCGTACCCTTTGTCCCATCTCTTTTGCAGCCTTGTTGGTGAAGGTGAGGGCAAGGATATTGCTTTCATCAATACCCTGAGAAAGCATGTTCGCGATACGATAGGTAAGCATTCTGGTTTTCCCAGAACCCGCACCGGCTATGACGAGAAGAGGCCCTTCGATGATGGACACAGCTTTATATTGCTCATTGTTGAGCCCTTCGGAAAGATTGATTTTTCTCATATGTCAGATTCTCTTGATAAAGACAGAATTAAGGCCGACCCCACAGGTAAGTAATATGGAGACAATAAGGCCCGAGATGATTACGCCACCAGTGATGGCAAGTATGGTCTTTCGTTTTTCCAGGCCAAGGATCCATGAACCAAGAATTCCAGTCCAGGCTCCGGTAACAGGAAGCGGAACAGCGACAAAAAGAAGCAAACCCCAATAACCATACTTGGTTACCTTTGGCGCTATCTTGTTACGGGCTTTAAGCACAAATCGGTCAAATGTATTCTTATACCATGTATTCCTATAGAAAATTTTATGAAAGGTGGCCAGAAAAATATATGCAACGGGACCAACCAATGCATTTGCAACGATGCAGAAAGGCGCAATGATGGTCAAAGGAATGTCATGAAAAAAACCATAGGGGATACCGCCCCTGAGTTCACTGATTGGGGCGAGGGAAAGAAGAATGCAAAACAAGAAATTCTTAAGCTCCATGGATTACCTCTTACCGATAGTGATGGCATTTGCCGGACAAACTTCATGACAGCAATAACAGCGCACGCAACTATGGGTATTTATCACAATCTGTTTGTCCTTGACTGTCAAGGCATCTGCCGGACAAATCTGTATACAACGCTGACAAAGAATGCACTTGGAACTTTCAAATTGCGGGGCCATCCTTTTTTCTCTGATTCTCATATGCCTGTAAGGCCGAGTGAGGATGGGCAAGATCAGATTGGCGAACAGCTGACTTTTCTCTGTCTCCTGATTGATTCGTTGGAAATCCTTGATGACGAGATCCTTTGCATCAAGCAAGGTGTAGGAAGGAAACTCCCCAAGATGTCTTTTGAGACCTTGCTTGACAATAGGGATGGAAAGGGGATTATACCCCATGATGGTTGCCTCTGCAAAATCAACTGCGACACAATCGTTTGAGGCGAGAATCAGGCCCACATGTCGGGGAGTCCCATTTGCCGGCCCCGCCCCCTCCATTCCTACAATTCCGTCCATAAGGGCGAAACTTGGTTTTGCTATCAGATTGATTCCGACGATTAGGGATGCGAAATCCATCCTTGCAGGACAAAGCACATGGCAAGGACTTTTGTGGAGCCCTGGTACCAGGCCGAACTGATTCTTTACCGCCCCTGTTGCGTACATCAATTGGTGGGTTTTGAACTTGGGAAGAGAGATAAGGACATCAATTTTCTCAAGAATCCTAGGTAAAGGCAGGCTGATGTTTTTTGTACCGGGAATCAGATGGGTAACGGTATCCTTGGTGAAATCCACCCATTGCACGGATTCCTCAAAACAAAGCTGGCTCATACCTGAGTTTCGTGGGACGAACGCAGGCCCTTGGATGCCTGGGGAATCCCCAAGGAGGATCTGCTTTGCCCCATTCTGCCTCAAGAAGTGTATTGCCGCCCTGACCACAGCAGGATTGGTGGTGATGGCCTGGTCTGCTTTTGCATCGGAGAGGATGTTTGGCTTGAGAAGGACTATCTTATCCTTGACAATGGGGAAGTCTGAATTCTGGCAGGCTAGGGCGACCGCCTGGTCCACCTTGCCCTGATCATAGGTATCACATTTTGTGATGGCGACCTTGCTCATGAAATCCTCCTGATCAGACAAAAATACAGAGGGCCCCGCCCTTGTGCGGTATCAGGAAGTATTATCGAGCCATATTCTCTCTGCTCGGCAAAAGGAGGGGAAAGGGCTATCAATTCAAACCTTCCCTCTCTTTTTTCATAGAGTTTGGCGATTACCTGCTCATCCTCAACGGGAGTGATGGCGCAGGTGCTGTACAGGATGTGTCCACCGATTCTCACCGCTTCCAAGGCCGCGGCGAGCATGGCGAATTGCTGAATGGCAAGATGTTTCGGTCTTGCAGGGCTCCATTGCTCAAGTGCGGTGTCATCGACAAATACATGTCTTTCGCTACTACAGGGGGCATCAAGAAGAATTCTATCATAAGCCTGTTGTTGGTACAGCCCCCATTTTGTACTGTCGAATGAGGTTACTTTAATTGTATTCTGCCATTGTTGAGGGATATGCTCTCTGATAGTTGCAATAAGGCGGCTTCGTCTTTGCGAGGAACGGTCATTGCTTACCAGACTTCCCGTTCCTTGAAGGATGGAAGCCAGCACCATTGTTTTGCCTCCTGGGGCGGCACACATATCCAGGACCTCGTCGTCTTTTTGCACATCAAGCATCTGGGCGGCGATGATCGATGCCTCATCCATGTAATAGGGACTGGTCAGGTTGCCCTTGTACTCAACAGGCGTACGTTCCAAGGAAAACGCTCTCTTCAGGGCTTCCCAGCGGAGGGGAAACAGCTGTTGATAGTATTGTTCAAAAGCTTCATGACCGCTCAAATGTCTTTGTTTTCCCATAAGGGAAAATGTACTCTGTTTAAGTCGGCTTGAAAAGCACCTAATACATCAAAAACACAAATCCGAGGAAAAATGAAAGTGAGCCACCAATGCAGAACAAATGCCAGATGGCATGATAATGGGGAATCCTTTTGCAAGCGTAAAAGATGACCCCGAGGGTATAAGTGACTCCGCCGATGACGATGAACTTGAAAAGCCCCGGAGGTAAGAATGGGACAAGGTCCTTCCAGAAAAAGGAGACCATCCACCCCATTGCCAGATAGAATATGACATGCAAGGGCTTCAGCTTACCCCAGAAAACCAAGGTGAAGAGGACCCCCCCTGCGGCAACGGACCACATGAGGATTGTCAGTCTCAGGGAAAGGGGCGTGTTCACATAACAAAAGATTGGGGTATAGGTTCCTGCGATAAGGAAGTAAATGTTGCTATGGTCAAGGATACGGCAAAAGCGTTTGCCATCGGATACAGGCAACTTATGATAAAGCGCAGAAGCGCTGTAAAGCAGGATCATGGTAAGGGCATAGACAACCATGCCGATTTTCAAGTGGGTGGACGACGTTCCTTGGTTCTTCACCAAAATGATAATCAATGCGATTACAGATAAGGCGGAGCCAAAAGCGTGTGTAAGGAAATTGGCCCGCTCCGCTTTTGCATCATCATGAGTATGCAGGCTGATATGGGATTCCAGCCAGCTTTTTTTTGTTTCTTCATTGTTCATGGTCTCACCATACAAAAACAAGCCTTACAAGGACAAGGGATTCTCGCTGCATATTTTATTCTAGTCTATTTCTACCAGACTACAGGATATGATCAAGAAAGCTTTGGGTGCGCTCATTGTGAGGATGGGTGAATAGTTCTTGAGGCTTGCCAGTTTCAATGATCTCTCCATTGTCCATGAAGATGACCTTATCCGCGGCTGCTCTGGCAAAGCCCATCTCGTGGGTCACCAAAAGCATTGTCATACCACTTCTTGCCAAATCAAGCATGACATCAAGGACTTCCTTGATCATCTCAGGATCCAAGGCGCTTGTCGGCTCATCGAAAAGCATGACCTTTGGTTGCATTGCCAAAGCCCGTGCGATTGCGACCCGTTGTTGTTGTCCTCCAGAGAGTTCGTTAGGGTGGGCCGTCGCTTTTTCTTCGAGTCCGACCTGCTTAAGCAATCGGAAACCAAGCTGTTGTGCTTCCTCAATATTCATCTTCTTGACCTTAATCGGAGCCAGTGTGATGTTTTCCAATACACTTAAGTGAGGAAAAAGATTGAAGGACTGGAACACCATGCCGACTTCCTCGCGAATCTTACGGATGTCTGTCGTTAGGTCCGTGACATCGTCATCATCAATGAAGATATGTCCGCTGGTAGGAATTTCAAGTTTGTTGACCGTGCGAAGGAGCGTGCTCTTTCCACTGCCTGAAGGCCCGATGATTACAACAACCTCACCATTTTCCACTGTCAGGGAAGCATTCCTGACCGCATGTATGGTATCCTTGTCCGTCACATAATCCTTATTAAGGTCCTTGATCACTATTCTAGCCATTTTTGTGCAACCTTTCCTCAAGTAATCCGACGAGGCGGGACAGCAGCAAGGTGATAATCAGATAGATGAGGGCGACCACCAACATGGTTTCCAGGGAAAGGAATGTCCTGCTGATGTACTCCCGTCCTTTTCTCAGGATATCACTCAGTGCGATGGTCGAGACCAGCGAGGAATCCTTAAGCATGGAGATGAACTCATTGCCAATGGCTGGAAGAACCACTTTCACCGTCTGTGGAAGTATGATGTATCGGAAAGCTTGGCCTCTGCTCATGCCCAGTGCGATTGCGGCCTCCATCTGGCCTCTGGGTATGGCCTGGATACCCGCTCTTACAATCTCTCCCATGTAGGCCCCGAAGCAGATCGACAAGGCGATTACAGCGGCAACCATGCCCTCGATATGAAAGAACTTACCCATGGCGTAATAGATGAAAATCAACTGTACGAGAAGAGGAATCCCTCGAATCAGTTCCACGTATACCCCGCTCACCATGTTGACCCAACGATGTTTGCTCACGGACCCAAGACCCGTGATGGTACCAATGATCACCGTGCCTATCATTGCAAATATGGTGGCCTCGAAAGTCACCGGTGCACCTTTGATACAGACGATGAAAATATCGAGATAGGGTTTCGGTTGGAAAAGTATCAAAGCGGACAAAAGAAACAATGCGCTAAAGAAGGTGATCCTCCATGAATTGAGCACATGATTATTATCTTTGCGGGGGATGAGCACTCCGTCAGTCATCTGGATTGTGACATTCTTCTTCCTGGGTGCCTCAGGGTCGATTGATACTATCTGGGTTTTCCTTATCAGACCCTTTGCCTCATCAAGCTTTTCGTTTTCCATAAACTCTCTCAATTATTTTTTTTATTACTAAGGTATAATTTCATAAATATGCAGAACTTGTCAAGATTTATGCATTTTTATTCCAAATATCATAGCAAATTGGAGAAAAAACAAGGAGCCTGTTGTTCTCGGCTCCTTGCAAATGCAAAAATCTTCTACAAAATGTTCCACTTCTCATTCAGCTTTTTCAAAGTTCCCTCTTTCTCCATCTTGGCTATGGCGTCATTTACCATCTGCAACAACGCATTGTCCCCTTTCTTGATGGCGATGGCGATAGGCTCTCCGATATCACTTGCGGTTCCTGTGACCATGAGCTTGCCTTTGTAGTTTTCATTGGAAAGCACATAGTCAGCAGCAATGACGCTGTCGGTAACGACACAGTCAAGATTGCCGTTGAGCAAATCCTCGACCCCTAGGCCTATTTCATCATAAGCCTTGACGATGATTTTCAAGGAAGGGTCCTTCTTGTTCTGGTCGTCCAGGTAGATGTGTCCAGTGGTTCCCAACTGCACTCCGACTTTCTTGCCGCTCAGGCTTTTCAAATCCTTGAGCTCCTGATGACCGCTTGGTGCGATGATGGACTGGGTGATGGTCATGATCGGGGTTGAGAAGTCCATGGAAGCCTTTCTTTCCTCGGTGACCGAGACCCCTGAGGCCACTGCGTCATACGCACCATTGGAAAGACCTGCGAAGATGCCATCCCAAGCGACATTCCGATACTCGATTGTCTTTCCAGAAATCTTCTCGATTTCCTTAAGCAGGTCGACTTCATAGCCTACGACGTTTCCTTTCTCATCGACATATTCCAACGGTGGCCAGGCCGCATTACCAGCGAATACGAACTTGTTTTTTTCACTTGGTTCTTTTTGCCCGTTGGCAAAGACACTGAAATTGCAACAAATCATCAAAGTCACTAAGGCGATCAAAGTTTTTTTCATGAGGATACTCCCTAAATTAATTAGGAAAATTATGCATAGTTATGCAGCAAATGTCAATATTTAAAGAATAAATATGCACATATTTTATAAAATACAGGTAAAAAAGCAAAGAATAAAGGCAAAAAAAAGAATCAATATGCATAAATAGTCGATAGCAATAAGCTGAATAGATAGGGAAAAATGAACAAAAAAAACCGGAAAGGATTTCTTTCCGGTATGAGACGACGCCCATGGAGAAACAAGCAGGAGAGGGACTTAGAACAAATTCCACTTTTTCTTCAAGGCATCGAGAGAACCATCTTTCTGCATGGAGGCAAGTCCTTCATTAACAAGCCCGAGCAGGGTTGTGTCGCCTTTCTTGACTGCGATTGCGATATCCTCCTGGGTGAACGGCTTACCTGCTATGGAAAGTTTACCTTTGTAGTTGTCATTTGAAAGCACGAAGTCGCTGGCTATCAGGCTGTCACA
>JBAXZS010000021.1:0-18357 GCA_041670175.1 Sphaerochaetaceae bacterium
CACCACATCCATGATGTATGCCTGAGGGAGATTCTTCTCTGTTGCGATGCAGAGACTCACTATCTGGGTGTCGCTAAGAGAGAAGAACCTGTCGCATCTCAAAAAATCAATCGATGCCTGTCCGTCGATGATTCCAAGTTTTTCCAGGGTTTCAATAAGCCGTGGATAGAGAATGGCGAATTGCTGGGGGTCGCAGGAAGGGAAACATGCGGCGAACTCCGTCTTATAGACAGGGTGACGGCCTCGCTCGGTCAGGGAAAGCAAACCGCGGATGACCTCGGCGTTAACACAGAAGGACTCGTTGTAATCCCTGTTATGGTTTCCGAAGAGCACCCTGAGGTTGAGATAAGGCCCTATTGTTTCCTTGAGGAGAGGATTGATACAGACAATCTGCTTCTCTGACAACAAAAGAAGACGTTCTTGCAAATTTGAAATTCTTCTGAGGACTGTCGGGTAATTGTTCTTCTGGCTGAGTATCTGTGCCAGCTCAGCACCCTTGACCTGCCCCAGGAGTTCCACGGCGGTGAGGATGGTGATATCCTCGTCGTCAAGCATCGAGACGATATGCTTTAGCGTCGTCTCTTTTGAAAGGAATGAGAGAAGACGTGCAATGAGGTTCTCCTTGGAGAACGGAGTATGGATGATTCCTAGATAGTTCCGCATCAGGGAAAAATAATTCTCATCGTTATAAGAACTCACCAATTGCCTGAAACTTGTCCTGTCTTGTTCGTTCACTTGCCACTCCATACATGGATATCATAGTGATATCCTTGTTCGGAAAGGAATTTCTGTCTGTTTGCCGAGAACTCCTCTTCACAACTGAAACGTGTCACCAATGAATAGAAATGACAGCTTCTTTCCTTGGGGCGAAGGATTCTCCCCAGTCTTTGCGCTTCCTCGCTACGGGACCCAAAGGTTCCTGAAACTTGGATGGCCACTGATGCGTCAGGCAGGTCAATTGCGAAATTCGCCACCTTGCTCACCACAAGAACCTGTCTCTCGCCATTCTTGAACTGCTTATAAAGGGATTCCCGTTCGTCATTGGCTGTACTTCCTGTTATCAATGGATAACCGAAGCGCTTGCTTATCTGTTCGAGCTGGTCTATGTATTGTCCGATTACAAGGATGAAATCATCAGGGTGCTTAAGGATCAAAGCCTTGATTACATCCATTTTCCGAGGATTTTCACTTGCAATACGATATTTCTGACGTTTGGTGGAGATTGCATAGGAGACTTCGAGCTCTTCTGGCAGATCTACCCGTATCTCATGGCAGAACGCCTCTGCGATAAAACCCTTGCTCTGCAACTCGTTCCAGGGCGCATCGTAGCGTTTGGGGCCGACAAGGGAGAACACCTCGTCTTCCCTTCCATCCTCTCGTACCAACGTGGCGGTGAGACCGACTCTATAGACAGCCTGTAGCTCTGCGGTCACCTTGAACACGGGAGCGGGAAGCATGTGGACCTCGTCATAGATAATCAAGCCCCATCTGCCATTGGTGAGCAAGTCCAGATGGGGGAAAGGACCTTCCTTGTCAGGACGATAAGTGAGTACCTGGTAGGTGCATACGGTCACAGCCTTGCATTCCTTCTTTTCTCCGGTGTATTCACCGATATCCTCGGTCTTGATATCCAACTTGTCACTGATCTCAGCCATCCATTGGTGGACAGCCGCAACATTTGTGGTAAGCACAAGTGTCCTGGTCTGCAGCTCGCTCATGATCAGCATGCCGACAACAGTCTTGCCTGATCCACAGGGAAGCACAATGGTGCCGAAGCCGGATCCCGGACCTTTGTCACCTATCAACGCCTTGCAGGCCGTTTTCTGATAATCACGGATTACGAGAGGCTTGCCAGTGGAGGAGCACTCCTTATTAAGATGCATCAAGACGCTTTCCCCTTGATTGAGCGGTATCTGGTCATCCACCGGGTAGTTGAGCTTGACCAGAAGCAATTTTATCTGGCCTCGATTGTATTTCTCCAGGAGAAAGGAATTTCCCTCACCTGGTGTCAGTATCTTGCAAAGGCTTTTGGTAGCCATTATTTCTTTATATATCCTCTCGCTTTTTACCTGAAGGCAATAGTAATTCGGGTCTTTACTGGGAACAAGGACAATCTTGCCGAAACGACCCGCCATGTCATTGATAAAAAACAGCACTGATTCAGGGACAGGGAACCGGGACCAGTACTGGAGACGCTCGCAGATGAAGTCCACGGTGCACCCAAGTGAGATGGCATTCCAAAGTGAGATGGTATCGATAACATAGGTATGCACATGCTCAGGACTTTTAATCAGGGAGCAGAAACGCACCAGGTCTAGACGGCATTCTTCACATTGTTTGTGATGCACATCCAGAAGTAAGGTCCTGTCGCTTTGCACAATAAGCGGAGTATCTTTCATTTTCGCCCAAACTCCTGATAGTAGAAATCCAAAAGTGTGATGGCCATCATTGATTCCACCACCACGACAGCCCTCGGACAGATACAGGGGTCATGTCTTCCTTGGATTGACAGGTTCTGTTCCTGCCCGCTCTCATCGATGGTTTTCTGTTCCCGTGCTATGGACGGAGTCCCTTTGAAGGCGCATCGTATTACGATGTCCTGCCCATTGGAGATGCCTCCAAGGATTCCCCCCGCATGGTTGGAGAGAAAACCGGTGCTGTCCATCTGGTCGTTGTTCAGGCTTCCCCTGTTGCATGAGGCTTCAAATCCATCACCGATTTCCACACCCTTGACTGCGCCGATACTCATCATAGCCTTGGCCAGTTGGGCATCAAGCTTGTCGAAGACAGGTTCTCCCAACCCCGAAGGTACTCCCGTTGCGATGCATTCTATGACGCCACCGATGCTGTCCTTTTGCTGGGACACCTGCCCAATGAGATCCTCCATCAGCCTTGCAGCCTTCATGTCGGGACAGGAAAGTTCGTTTTCCCGAGCTACCTGCCAGTTGCGCTCCTGGGCCTTGATGGACCCGACCTGTACGGTTCCTGCCTGTATGCTGATGCCTTTTCCCTGGAGTATCTGCATGGCGATGGCCCCCGCAGCCACGCGACTTGCCGTCTCTCTTCCCGAGGACCTTCCTCCTCCTCGGTAATCCCTGATACCCCATTTCTTCTGGTAGGTATAGTCGCTGTGCCCAGGACGGAAGGTGTGAGCGATAGTGCTGTAATCGTTGCTCTGCTGATCGGTGTTCCGAATGAGCATGGCCAAGGGACAACCAGTGGTCCTCCCTTCAAAAAGACCTGACAACACCTCGATGTTGTCTTTCTCATCGCGTTTGGTCCCCAACGCATTACCTCCAGGACGTCGCCGGTCCATCATCTTCTGGACAGAAGGAAAATCGATGGGGAATCCACTTTCCAGCCCATCAAGCACGACACCAATCGCAGGTCCGTGGGATTCACCGAAAGTAGTGACGCAGAACTCAATTCCGAAGCTGTTGTGGCCCATCCGATACTCCTTCCAGATACTTGATGAAGAACTGAGATGTTTCTTCAACCGTTGGATAATCGGGTAAGTCTATCACAAAGGCACATTTTTTTCCATAGAGTTTATCTCGTCTTGCATACAAAGCTGCAAAACTTGTCTGAGGGTCTTCTTTGTCAATGAATGGAGGAATGCCATCTTTCATGATGCGCTTGAGAAGCACCTGTTCACTTACTCTCAAATAGATGGACACCCCCCTGCCATTGACCATCTCCAGCAATTTGGGATTATCACAGGCACCACCACCAAGACTGAATATGGAGAAAACCCTTGCCTCATTCAAAGCTTTCTCCAATGTTTGGCATTCCAGTGATTGGAAGGCTCTCAATCCTTGTTTTTGATAATAGGTACGGATGCTTACTTCTGGACCAAGGCATTGTCTTATCAAATCGTCCGCATCAAACCAAGGTCTGTTCCATGCCTTGGCAAGGACTTTACCCAATGAGCTTTTCCCACAATGTTTGATTCCGCAAAGGAAGAGATTAGAATTGATCAAAATAAGCTACCCATTCATCATCATAAAGATTCAGCTTGATATCTACGGCCTTTCCGAGAGCGTCGATGTTTCGTTGTTTCAGAACCCAGTCATGTTCTTTTTGGTCGATTCTCATCTGATAACGGCTCTCCTGCAAGTTCCTTCTCACTTGTTGCTCGTACCTGTTTTGTTTATGGGTTTTGCCTAAGGCGAGATGGAACAAGATAATCACCATGCACCAGAAAAGGGAGATGATGGTGGAAAGCCTGTTGCTGGTTGTCAGCACCGTTGTTCCTGCAAGGAAGGTTGTTCGGATATTTTGAAAGAGAAGAAGAAGGGAAAACAATAAAGGGAAAATCCAATAGAATCCTTCTTTTGAACAAAGAAATCTGACACAGACCACGACTGAGATAAAATTAAGAAGAAGGCAAAGCAAAGGGAAAATGTATTGTTCCATAATCCCTTGAATGATACCATAAGGTCATGGTGTTGTACAATAAAATGGATGAGCAACTGCTCAAGGGCCGGGTTTCTGACCGCAAGAGCGATATCAGGGGTGAATACTACCGTGACACCACCGCTATCATCCACAGTTCTCCGTTCAGACGTCTCAAACACAAGACGCAGGTTTTTTATGCACCGAGTAATGACCATATCTGCACCCGTATGGAGCATAGTCTTCATGTCGCCTCAATTGCCAGCACCATCTGCCGGGGTCTGGGCTTGGACACTGAGCTTGCCTGGGCTATCGGTATGGGACATGATCTAGGGCATACTCCTTTTGGGCATACAGGGGAGAAGATTATCTCAAAGATGATGGTGGACCGTGGATTCCCTGCTTTCGAGCATGAGGTGAACAGCCTCAGGGTGGTCGATTTCCTTGCTGACAGAGGCAAAGGCCTGAATCTCACCTATGCAGTACGGGATGGAATTGTCAGTCATTGCGGCGAACAGTTCGGCCAATGTCTCAAACCCTCCTTCACCATTAAGGACCTGGACTCCATCACCACCCGCAAGGGACTTGTTCCTTCCACCTGGGAGGCGTCTGTGGTGCGCTTTAGTGATTCCATTGCATATCTTGGACGTGATTTTGAGGATGCTTCTAGACTTGCCCTTGTGAAAGAGGAGGACTTGCCTTCGCTTGTCAAGGATAAGTTGGGGACTTCCAATGCAGAGATTATTGATTCTTTGGTCAATGACGTCATCACCTCCAGTACAGAGGAGGGTATCCGCTTCAGTGACGGATTGTTCCCTGCGGTGCTTGAGATGAAGAATTTCAATTACGAGAAGATATACCGTTCAAGGATGCTTGCAGGATACGAGCGGTATTTCACTCGCCTTATCCGCCTGATTGTCGAATATCTTGAATTCCTTATCACGGAATACGGGACCCAGGAGGAGATGTACCTGACCGAGCGCAATATGCTGGCCTTGGGCTTTTACAAGCACCAATTGGAGATGCATGATGCATATATCGCTCACGACGGAAACCTGAATCTCATGGTGTTTGATTATGTGGCCGGCATGAGCGACAACTTTGCCCTGGATTGTGCCGATGAAATCCTCAAGCCCGAGCATCTTAACGAAAGCATAGACCAAAGTCTTACTGGCAAGTGGTTCGACGCCCGTTAACCAAGCTCCTTGCCGAGTTTCTCTATTTCTTGGATGAACTGCCCAAGATCGTTGTAGGCCCTGTATACGGCGGCAAATCGGACATAGGCGACTTTGTTGACTTCCTTGAGCCGGAGCAGTGTCTCATCTCCAATTACCGAGGATTTGATTTCCCGCGTTGAGCCGGCTTTCATGTTGAGGCTTTCCTCGACCTCCGCAAGCAAGGTCTCGATCTGGGCCTCGCTGACAGCAAGCTTCTCAGTGCAGACACGTACGCCTCTTAGTAGTTTCTTTTCATCAAAGGGTTCCCTGCTGCCATCCCTTTTTATGACCATAAGAGGTTTGTCCTCAATTTTCTCATAGCTTGTAAAGCGGAAACCACAATTCGAACAAAGGCGACGGCGTCTTATGGAGTTACCTGAGCTGTTTGTTCTGGATTCCAATACTTTGACTTTGTTTGAATTACAATGGGGGCAACGCATTTTCTCTCTTCCTTTATCATTAAAGTATACTCATCTTTTACTTGAAGAGAAAGTAGTCTTCCTGTTGCCTGCTTTCTGTTGCCAAGTGTCTCGTTTTCTCGCATAGCATAGCTTTATTCTTGTCAAATACTACATTTTGTGACTATTATAACACAAAGAGGTGTTGAATGGCAGAATCAGTGAGTAGCTATGTGAAACGTGTTGTAGACAAGTCGCCCTTCATCCATGAGATGCTTGAGAGTGGGATTCTGTCGTATAGCAACTATGCCGATGCCATCCGCAATGAGGTGGAGAAACTCAACGAAGGTCCTGTGAAGAGTGCCGCTATTGTAATGGCCCTGCGCCGCTACAGTGAAGAGCTCAAGAGCAAGGAAAACAAAGGAAAGAGTAACAATGTTGAGTTCCAGATAGTCATGAAGACCAATATCTTCGATTTGAATCTGGTGCGGCGTGACAGTTTCATATCCAAGCTCGGCCCCTTGTATTCCCAGATATCCCCTGAGAAAGGGGATTTCTTGAACGTGTCATTGGGAAGCCATGAGATTTCCCTCTCTGTTTCAGAGAAATACAGGGCTTTTGTTGAGGATCTTGCCAAGGATGAGGAAATATTGCATCGTATGGAGAATCTTGTGGCCCTGACACTGGTGTTCACCGGGGATTTTCTTCAGACACCCGGGGTCGTTTATGAGGCGGTGCGCCGTCTTGCATGGGAGGAAATCAATGTCATCGAGATTGTCTCCACCATGAACGAGCTTACTTTTGTCATCAAGAGAGAAGACTCCATGAAGGCCTTTGATGTGTTGCAGAGTTTTCTCAGCAAGAAGAGTTGACAAGTTTTTTTTAGCGATGCTATTATTCTGCGCGTCGGGGAAACGCTTCAGAACGGACAGTGAGATCGTAGGTTGTAGATGGGATGGTGCAGCGTTCCAGCAAGGGCGATAGGCTAGGGTTTCTGGTGTTCCGGCCAATTCAAGGAATATTTTTATGAACATGTTGCTCTGGTTTGCTCAGATGCTGCTCGTCTTTTGTCTGATCATGCTCTCTTTCAAGTCCTGGGGGAAATTAGGTCTTTACATTTGGATTCCCATTTCGGTGATTGTCGCGAATATCCAGGTCACCAAGAACATTCAGCTTTTCGGCATGGATGCCACATTGGGTAATATCATCTACGCTACAGGATTTCTGGCGACGGACCTCCTGAGCGAGTTCTATGGGCCGAAGGCAAGTGCCAAGGCGGTGATGATTGGTTTTTTCTCTCTCGTTGCGATGACGGTAATGATGCAGTTTGCACTGATATTCACGCCAAGTCCCTCGGACATCTCCCAAGCGGCATTAAGCGCCATCTTCGGCCTTATGCCTCGTATCGCCCTCGGGTCCCTGATCGCCTATCTGTTAAGCAACAGCCATGATATCTGGGCTTTTGAATTCTGGCGGAAACGCAAGCCAGGAAGAAACACCCTCTGGATACGAAACAATTTCTCCACCATGGTGAGCCAGCTCATCGACTCAGTCATTTTTACCCTCATAGCTTTCTGGGGCGTTTATCCCAGGGAAATTGTAATTTCCATCATGATTAGCACCTACTTATTGAAATGGATAGTCGCACTTTGCGATACCCCCTTCATGTATTTGGGGCGCAAATGGTTCGAGCAGGGCAAGATTCCTCAGGAAATATGATGCGTTACTTGTTTACGAAGGATATCTGTGCAAGCCTTGGTGCCTGCGTAGATGCTTCTTTCGTACATCCTGCGCTGGAAGAGACTTTCCTCGTAGACGAAAGCGGAGCCATCCTCATGATACAGGTCCATGCCTTGGTTTAGCAGGACCGCATGGCTTGCGACGATATCCCAAATGTATCCTCTTTCTTCAATGGACGCCTGGATGTGGTCGAACAGGACAGGGGAGAGAAGATGAAGGATGCTTGAGCCAAAGCAGCGGAGTTTTCCCTCGAAATGCGACAGATCGACCTTCTTCTGCCCTGTGGAGCTCATGGTGATCTGCTCGATTTTGTCCTTGTACGGGGCTCTGTGGAACTCCACATTGTTAACAAGAAGTTTCTTCCCTGGATCAAGACGCACGAACAGGTCATCGGCGGCTATTCCAAAACGGGGGGCGCTTATATAGGCCCCTACCGGGCGGAAGGTACTGTCGAGAATACCGAGGGCCACAGCCCATGAAGGAAGACCCTGGCTATAGACATCGGTTCCGTCGACAGGATCCAGCACAAAGGTGTAAGGGCATCCTTTGTCAAAGGTGGTTCTTTCTTCCTCACTGATGATGTTGCACAGAGGAAAGAGCGTTTTTACTATTTCAATGATTCGCTTGCTGATGGACAGGTCCGCCTCGGTGACCGGGGTACCGTCATTTTTGTCGGTCCGATGCACCTTGCTCTGCATATCTTTGGCAAACAGACCGCATTGATGCACTTCTTCAGCAAGCTTATCCAATTTCTCTTGTTCCAGAATCATGGTTTTTCCTTTCCTTTGTTATACCCAAAAGATACTTTTAGTTAAAGAGGTTCTTGATAGCCTTTCCTTCTTGTGATACCTTGCTTACGGTTATGAACTCTATTTCTCTCTTGGTCGAGAACTATATCAGAAACAGTTCAGCCTACCAGGCCTATATCGCCGGTCGGCCGTCTTTGTATGTCCAGGGTATCGAAGGATATCCTCTTGCGACACTCCTCCGTCTTATGGCTCGTAAGAGGCAAGGGCGTCTTTGGCTCGTATGTCCCACTGAGGATAGCGCCTTGATGTTGCTCAAGGATCTTGGCATCCATGTGAACGGACGGATTGTCAATGAGACAAACATTGAGGAGATGAGTTGCATTTTCCTCAGCTCGTCAGGGGTCCTTCTTTATTCCTCCGAGGGGAACGAGAGTGGCAAATACGAGCAACTGCAGAAACTCAGCCTGATCAATCAGATGGAGAAAGGCCTTATTGTGACCTCCCTGAGGGCGTTTGTCAGTCCTGTTTCATCCCATAAGGACATCGAGGATGCTACCTTGCTTCTGAAAGTGGGGGAACCTTTTAAGCCTCAGGCGCTTGCTGACAAACTTGTCATTTGCGGTTATGTGAAAAGTCCCATGACCACCATGCCGGGTGAGTTCACTATCCGTGGCGAGGTCATGGATCTCTTTCCTTTTGGCTCTCCGTTTCCTTATCGGTTGTACGCTGAGTGGGACACCGTAGGGAGGATATGTACTTTCGATTCGTTGAACCAGCAAACGCTCTCCTCGCTTGGACATTTCTCTCTTACGATGATGAGCAACCAGGGGCAGGGCGGAAGCATTTCCTTGATTGATTCGTATTTCAAGAAAGGTGATTATTATTGTTTCATCGGTGATCAAAGGCTTTCGACCAGTTATCATAGCCTGGTCCTGGAAGCCAAGGCTTCCTATCGTGATGCCTTTCGAAATGACCCGCAAAGCATAAAGCCTGACAAACTCTTGTTTGATTTTGCCTCCTTCAAGCAGGGATGCATGGACAGCCTTACCGTGTTGGACATTGCAGGACAGAAGGAAAATGCCTATCGTTTTGACATCGACGGTCCCCGTTCCTATTTTGGGAGCTTCACCTTGCTCAGGCAGGACCTGACCGCATTGGTGAGGGATGGGTGGAAAATCTGCGTGTTCAGTGGGAATTTACTTCAGAGTGAACGCCTGAAGCAAATGCTCAAAGCCTTTCCCTCGCTTCTTTGGGATAATCAGGAGCTGTCAGGTGGGTTTGGCATTCCTTCCCTTAAGGTCATCGCTTTATGCGAGCATGAGATATTTGGCCGCAGAAGGCAAGTGATCAAGACCTTGGAGCATGTGCAGTCTTCTCCCTTGGATAGTTTTGTGGATCTTAATGAAGGTGATTATGTGGTCCATGTGAACTATGGGGTTGGCCGTTTCATGAAGATTGACAGGGTCAAGAATTTTGACCGTGAACGGGACTACATCAAGATTGAATATGCTGATAAGGAATACCTGTATGTGCCCATCGAGCAAGCGAATCTGGTGCAACGCTATATCGGCAGTGAGGGAGGTGTCCCTAAGCTTGACAAGATGGGGGGTGGCAGTTGGGAGCACAAGAAGGCCAAGGCAAGAAAGAACGCCGAGGATCTGGCAAAGCACCTGATTGAATTGTATGCCAAGAGAAAGAACAGCATTGGTTATGCCTTCAGCAAGGATACGGACTGGCAGTTGCAATTTGAGGCATCATTCCCCTTTGATGAGACTCCTGACCAGCTTACCTGTATCGAGGATATAAAAAATGACATGGAAAAACCGATGGTCATGGACCGTCTGGTATGTGGGGATGTGGGATATGGGAAGACAGAGATTGCCTTTCGTGCTGTCTTCAAGGCGGTGATGAGTGGCAAACAGGTGGCTTTCCTTGCTCCGACCACCATTCTTGCCGAACAGCATTATAGGAATTTTTTCAACCGCACCAAGGATTTTCCCGTGCGCTGCGCCCAGCTTTCTCGTGTGGTGTCGAAGAAGGACCAGAAGCAGATTCTCCTTGCTGTTGCCGAGGGGAAAGTCGATGTGCTCTTTGGTACCCACCGGATACTCCAGAAGGATATCCTGTACAAGGATCTTGGTCTGCTCATTATCGATGAGGAGCAGCGCTTCGGAGTCAAGGACAAGGAAAGAATCAAGACTCTTCGGACAAGCATCGACTGCTTGTCGCTCTCCGCAACCCCTATACCAAGGACACTTTATATGTCCCTGCTTAAGATACGAGACATGTCCTTGCTGACTACTCCTCCTATTGCAAGAAGACCTATCGAGACACATATCCAGGAGTATGATTTTGGTTTGATAATCCAATCCATACGCAAGGAGGTGGAACGGGAAGGACAGGTGTTCTATCTTCATAATAGGATAGAGACCCTGAGTGCGGTGGTATCTCAGTTGCAGAACGCCCTTCCCGATTTGATCATCGAGTCTGCCCATGGTCAGATGGATAGCAGCATGCTTGAGGATACCATGAGCCGTTTTGTCAATGAAGGTATCCAGGTCCTGGTGTCCACGACCATCATTGAGAATGGTATAGACATCCCCAATGTCAATACCATCATCATCGATCGCGCCGATCTCTATGGAGTGAGCCAGCTGTATCAGTTGCGTGGCCGTGTGGGACGGAACGATAGGCAGGCCTATGCCTTCTTGTTTTATCCGAGCGACATGGCACTTTCCGAGATAGCGGTCAAGAGGCTGAAGGTCATATCGGAGCATACGGAACTAGGATCAGGCTTCAAGGTCGCCATGAAGGATATGGAGATCAGGGGGACGGGGAATCTCCTTGGCCGCGAGCAAAGTGGGCAGTTGGCCTCCGTAGGGTTGGATATGTATATCCATATCCTTGATGAGGCTATCACATCATTGCAGGCAAAGGGGGTGAGAGTCGAGGATCGGGAAGTCTTCCTCGAGCTTGATTATACAGGTTTCATCCCCGAGAGTTACATTTCGGCTCCTTCTGTCAAGTTTGATGTGTATAGGCGGATTTCCAGTATCAAGACTGAGAGTGAGTTGCAGGGGCTTACCAGTGAATTGTCCGACAGGTACGGTCCGATCCCCGAGGAAGTCTCCAATCTTTTGTATATTGCGGAGATAAAGATTATTTGTCGCAAGCTTTCTGTCGTGCATTTGATAGAAAGGCAAGGGACGGTATCTCTGGAGTTTGAGAAGGTCGCCTGCCTGAATGTGAGCAAGGTCATGGCTTTGATCTCACAAGGTGGAAAAAAAGTTTGGATAGACCCGCGTCGTATGAACTTCATGTTCATGAAAACCGATGCGGTCTCTTTGAAGGACAAGGCGCTTTTCTTGATGGAAAAGCTCCAACGATTACTGTAAGGGAATATATGCAAGAGACACAGGATGCCATTTTCAATGATGTTCCGGAATTGAGGCGGGTGGAGATCAAAGGTGAGGACCAAAAGAGAGAGGTCAAGAGTTATGTACTCCGCAGTGGTTATTTGCATACAACCCAGGTGGAAGGGGTGAAGAAATATTATCCTCATTATGGTCTTCCTTATAATAAAGGCATCCTTGAATTCTCCTCGGTGTTTCACAATGACCATCCTACGGTGGTGGAGATTGGTTTTGGTATGGGTTCCTCCACGGCACGTATTGCCAAGGAGCGAAACGAGTACAATTACCTTGCGCTTGAGGTGTTCATCACTGGTTTTGCCAAGTTGATGTGCACAGTAGGCGAAGAAAAGCTCGAAAATGTTCGGCTGATGCGTTTTGATGCGGTGACGGTGCTCAATGATATGATAGCTGATGAATCAGTGGCTGGATTTCATGTCTTTTTTCCTGATCCCTGGATAAAAAACAGGCAGAAGAAACGGCGTCTGATCCAACTTCCTTTTGCGGAGCTTTTGTCTCAAAAGCTAAAAGGGGGGGGGTATATCTATTGTGTCACAGACTGGGATGAGTATGCCAGGCAGATGATATCCGTGTTTTCCTCTGTTTCTTCTTTGTCTAATCCCTATGGAGGATTTGCTCCGACTAAAGAGTGGAGACCGACCACACATTTCGAGGAAAAGGGAATAAGAGCTCAGAGGCAGATAAGGGAAGTGTGGGTGGAGAAGATATGATTTGGTTTGGTCGTCGGTGTTGTCTTTGGATAGGAAGGCAAGAGCTCTTAGGAGAGACAAAAAAGAAGGGAGCGTTGCCTCCCTTCTTCCTTTCGTTGGTCATGTGGTTTGCTATTCACCCATAACCTGATGGGAATCCCTGTATTCCTGGATGACTTCCTCTGCGAGCTTGCCCTGAAGTTGCTCGTACCGGTTGAATTCCAAATCAAAGGAACCCGTACCGCTGGTCATGCTCTTCAAGTCAATTGCGTAATTAAGCACTTCTGACTGTGGAACATAGGCCTTGACCACCTGCAAGGATCCCATCTCTTCCTGGCCGAGCACCCTTCCTCTTTTTGAGGAAAGGTCGGAGAGAATGGCTCCAAGATATTCATTTTCAATGTAGATCTGAATCTTCATGATAGGTTCCATCAAGATACAGCCAGCTTTGCCCAGGGCTTCCTTCATAGCTCCTTTTCCTGCCATCTTGAATGCCATCTCGCTGCTGTCCACCGGGTGCTCCTTGCCATCGATGAGGGTGATGCCGATATCGACCATGGGATAACCGGCAAGGAAACCCTCGTTCATCTGCTCATGGAGCCCCTTCTCAATTCCAGGTATATAGCCCTTGCTGATGGAGCCTCCCTTGACCGCATTTGTGAAAGAATAGATTTCTCCTCGTGCGATGGGGGCTATCTCAAGTAATACCTTCGCATATTGTCCATGCCCTCCGCTTTGTTTCTTATGAGTGTATTCACTCAAGCCGCTGGCTTTTGTGATAGTCTCCCTATAGGCGACGCGGGGAAGTTTTGTGGTAATCTCAATCTTCTGCTTGTCCCGAATCCTATCAAGGATCAAGGAAAGATGCAGTTCACCCATGCCGGCGACAAAGCTTTCCTTTGTCTCCTCATTATATCCAGTCTTGAACGTCAAATCCTCTTCTGTGACTTTGTACAAGGCTTCGTTCATCTTTACTTCGCTTTTTTTATCCTCGGTACTGATGGCTAGACTGTAGACTGGAGCCGGTAATTTCAAAGGCTGGAAAGTGAAGTCTGCATTCTGGTCCTCAAGCAGCGTGCTGTTTGTTTCCACAGCCTCGGCCTTGGTTATGACACCGATGTCGCCGGCATTTAGCACTTCTGTCTCGATGAGTTTCTTTCCAACCATGCGATACACTTTTCCTGGTCGTACCTTTTTCCCACCGGGCCAGGTAAGCATCTCCGTTTCTCCCCTGATGGCTCCGGTGACCACTTTAAGAAAACTTAACTTGCCATTGAACTGGTCAAGGGTGGTCTTAAAGCAATATGCGCTTGCTGCTCCCTCACTGGTTATGGAAAGATCCTTGTGCTGTTCTTCCCCGGAAAGGATCCATTCGTTCTTTCCCAGTGGATTTGGGAAATTATTTCTGATGAAATTCATCAGTGAGAAAACCCCAAGACCCTTGTTTGCCTGACCGCAGAAAACAGGGACGACCCTGTTGTTCGCCATCCCTTCCCGAAGACCGCGGCGGATATCCTCCGCTTGCAAGGTTCCATCAGCAAAGAATTTCTCTATCAAGTCATCGGCCCCCTCGGCAGCATTCTCCACCAGGGCCTCATGGTAACTATCGGTCAAACTTATGTATTCCTCCGGGATAGAAGTTGGCATACATTTGCCATTTTCATTCATAATATAGAATTGTCTATCGATTAGATTGACGACACCTTTAAAATCCTTTCCTTTTCCGACAGGAATGGTAATTGGGACAAAGGTTGTCTTGAATCGTTGTCTTAAAGACTCGATGACTGCATTATAATCAGCTCTTTCCTTGTCCATTTTGTTGATGAACACGGCTCTTGGTTTGTTTCTATTGTCAAGACGTCGCCAAAGTTTCATTGTCTCTATCTGAATTCCGTCAACGGAATCCAGAAGCATTAAGGAAGTCTCACAGGAACGAAAACCACAAATTGCTTCTCCTATGAAGTCGGCAGTTCCCGGAGTATCTAGTAGATTGAAGACCTTGCCGTCCCAGCTAAGAGAATTCAGGGAGGTATGGACGGAAATCTTTCTTGCAATCTCCTCTTCGGTAAAATCACTCACGGTCTTCCCGTTTTCAATGGCCTCAACTTTCTCAATAGCATTTGCTTGAAATAACATCTGCTCGACCAACGTGGTTTTACCGGTACCGTTGTGTCCTACGATTGCAACATTTCTTAAATCAGTACTGACAACGCTCATAACTCCTCCTTTTGGGGTTAAAAACCTTATAAATTATGGTAAGTCCCGTTTGGGTATCTGTCAAAAGAAATCGCCAAAAGACTTTTTTGGGATAAAAATAATAAAACGGACCCCTTTTAGGGAGTCCGCTAAAGATTGATAGTGGATTGTTTTACTTATTGTTTTGGCGAATAATGATCAAATTCAATAGTGAAATTTCCTCGTCCCTGAGTTGCTGAACGCAAGATGGTCGAGTATCCAAACATCTTGGAAAGAGGGGCCTGCGCATTAATCTGGTCTCCATTGGTATGGCTTTCCATGCTGTTTACCAAGCCTCCTCGGCTGGTCAGGGAGGAAATGACTTCACCGACATATTGTGAGGGGACAATCACGACGACTTTCATGATAGGTTCCATCAAGATTGGAGAAGCCAGGCTGGCCACTTTGTCAAAACAGAGAGCTGCCGCGGCCTCAAAGGCAAAATCTGTACCTGTGAGTTCGTTGTAACCGATCTCAGTGATTACGACTTCCATATCAGTGCAGTCATAACCGAATTTGATACCACCCTTGAAAGAATTCCTGACGCCATTCTCAATCGCATCATAGAATTCCTGAGGCATTCCCCCCTTGACTCGTATCGCATTGGTGAACTTGAGCCCAGATCCTTGGGGAAGTGGCCTGACGGTCATTCCGACAGTAGCCGAGTTCTCCTTGCCGGCAAGCACCTTGCTGAAGATTTCGCTTCCGGAGGCTTCCTTTGCCACGGATTCCCTGTAGGTGACCTGGGGATTCCCCACCTTGGCTTTGATTTTCATTTCCTTGGTGAGACGGGTGACAATCACATCAAGATGCAGTTCACCCATACCACTGATGATGAGTTGCCCGGTCTGCTCGTCATCCTTGTAGTTGAAAGTCGGATCCTCTTGGGAAAGAATAGCTAAGGCTCCTTTCAACTTTTCCTGATCATCGGCTGTTGCGGCCTCGATGGCCACACTAATGACAGGATTAGGGAAATGCATTTTTTCCAGAAGTATTTGCTGACCTTCGCTTCCTATAGTATCACCTGTCTGTGCTTCCTTGAGACCGATGATGACGCCGATATCTCCCGCTTCCAGTTCGGTCAAGTCCTCACTACGGTTGGCGTGCATACGAAGGATTCTGTTGACTCTTTCCCTTTTTTTCTTGGAGATGTTCATAATCATCTGGCCTTTTTTTATCGTCCCGTTATAGACACGCACAAAATCCATGGGGCCGACCTGTGGATCAACCTGAATTTTGAACACCAGGGCCAACGGCTGTTTCCTCAGATCATGAGAGACCAGCACCTCTTCTCCCGTCTTCACGCTGATACCGATTACTGGGGGTGTTTCACTTGGGGAAGGAAGGAAGTCTATTATCCCATCGAGCAAGGTCTGTACCCCAATGTCCTTTAAAGAGGAGCCGACAAAAATTGGGAATGCAGTTCTGCTGACAGTAGCTTTCTTAAGAGTCGCCTTGATAAGATCAAGAGGGATTTCCTTGCCATCAAAATAAAGTTGCATTATTTCATCACTAAAGGCGGAGACTGAATCAATGAGTTTCTCATGCCATTCAGACGCCAATTCCAGAAGTTCTTCCGGGATTGGGTTTTCTTGGACTGTCTTTCCCTGGTCTGTGCTATCGAAGGTAAGATACTTCATGGTCATTACATTGACAACTCCCAAAAAAGAAGACTCAGCACCGACAGGAATGCAAACTGGAACAGGATTAGCTCCGAACTTCTGCTTGATTTGGGGAAGGACATCGTAGAAATTTGCTCCCATGCGATCCATCTTGTTGATGAATCCTATGCGAGGAACTTTGTAAGTGTCTGCCTGATGCCATACAGTCTCAGTCTGAGGCTCGACTCCTCCGACAGCGGAGAACACCACAATACATCCGTCAAGCACCCGTAATGCACGCTCAACTTCTGCTGTGAAATCGACATGTCCAGGGGTGTCAATGATATTTATCTGAAATCCCTTCCACGAGCAGGTAGTGGCCGCACTGGCAATGGTGATGCCTCTATCCTGTTCCTGCTGTAGGAAATCCATGGTCGCCTCACCATTGTCGACTTCTCCGATTTTGTGATTCTCCCCAGTATAGAAAAGGATACGTTCAGTAGTGGTTGTCTTGCCCGCATCGATATGTGCCATGATGCCAATGTTTCTTGTCAGTCTCTCATCCATAATTCTCATGTCCCTCAAGTGCAAAACCATATCATATCTGGCGCTGTTTTTCTAGCATGAAGAATTTTTATCTTTCATGAGGTCGCAAGGTAAGGTTATTTTTTTCTCTATGAATAAGAAAAACGTCGGCTTCTTCGCATTGGTGATCACTTGTTGGCCTGTCAAGGAGAGAAGATATGGGTAGCAAGTAGTTGCGGCTACTTGTTTCGAGGTATCATCAAACGGAGTGAATTGAGGATTGCAAGCATGGCGACTCCGACATCAGCAAAGATGGCAAGCCACATACTTGCCAGACCAAAGGCCCCAAGGATCAAGGTTGCGAGCTTGATAGTCAAGGCAACGGTGATGTTCTGCTTCACCGTACGAGATGTTTTCCTGGCATAATAGTATGCTTGTCCAACATGATTGATATCATCAGTCATCACCACGATATCACTTGCCTCAATGGCCGCATCACTTCCCATTGCGCCCATTGAAATACCCACATCTGCCAAACCAAGGACAGGTGCGTCATTGATGCCATCTCCCACATAGGCGACTTTCGCATCAGCACCTTTGAGACTCTCAAAAGCAAGGACTTTGTCCTGAGGAAGCAACTGGGCCCTCACCTGATCAATTCCAAGCTCCTGTGCAATAGCCTCGGCACTTTGTGTGGTGTCTCCTGTGAGCATGACAGTTTTCTTGATACCAAGTTTCTTAAGCAATGCCAAAGTTTCCCTTGCACCTTTCTTTACCTTGTCGCCAATAAGAATCGAGGCGACATGGACATTGTCGATGACAACTTCCACTACAGTGGTTCCTTGATGGTTGGTACTGGTAACGGGTAAGCCCAATTGGGTTAGCATTGCATCGTTGCCACAGACGACAGCCTTTCCTCCAACCATCCCCTTGATACCTTTCCCCGCTATTTCCTGAACCTTACTGGCTTTCAGGGAGGAATTGGCAAACTGGGATATGGTTCTGGCGATAGGGTGGGAACTCTCATTTTCCAAAGCGCCACAGTATTGGAGGATCTCCTGTTCGTTATAAGCAGGGCTAATCACAATCACCTGTTGGACGGTGAAATTACCATCGGTAAGAGTTCCTGTCTTATCAAATGCAATCATATCAACTTCTGCAAGGGCTTGAAGATAGTTGCCTCCTTTGACCAGTACTCCCTTTTTTGCAAGCGCCCCGATACCTGAGAAATAGGAAAGGGGGACACTGATGACCAAGGCACAAGGACAGCTGATTACTAAGAAGACCAGAGCCCTGTAAATCCATACTTGGTAGTTCCCTGTCAGCAAGGTTGGAATAATGGCAAGAGCAAGTGCTGAGAAAACAACAATGGGGGTG
>JBAXZS010000022.1:0-18056 GCA_041670175.1 Sphaerochaetaceae bacterium
CCCGCCTTCTCGCGGAACTCCTCCCTCTCGATGCTTCTCTTCCCTCTTCCCCTTCGCTTCGCCTGTCACAAATCCAGTGCAAGCCCGACTCCTAAAAGCCTCTTGCGTTGCGCTCTTTCACAAGCGCTCGGGTATAATAACCCAACAATCAAAACACGTCAACAGAAATTTAAAAATATTCATCAAAACTTTTCATCTTTCTTTGCGTTGGATGTTAATATTACCACATATTTTGCTCTTTGTGAACAATCCTATCCTTTTATGTTCCTAATCTGTGTATTCCCCCCCTAATCACTAATCCTTGCTCCATTTAATCTTCAAGTATTCCAGATCGCTGGATAGCCGATTCACTGCGTTTGCAAGTCTTATGGCATCTTTTGCTTCCAGGCCTTTGTCTTTTGCCTTGCTCTTGAGCTTATCAACAACCATTTCCAAATCAAGATGATGTTTGTCAAGCTGCGCAACAGCCTCGGATAGTTCGCGGTAGCAAGGCAGTTGATTCTCGACAACAGGCGTGCAAGAAGGAAAGGACGCCTCGACAAGTAAATCAAAATGATCCAGCATGGCCGGAGCATAAGCCTTCAGCCCCAAATTCTTACTTACATAATAGGCAAAAGCCTGGGCCGTATCCTTCTCTCCATGGTTTACAAATACCATCCTCGGTCCTTTTTTGAATGCCTTTAACCATGAAACCAAACCATCACGATCAGCATGGCCGCTGATACCCTCAAGATTGGCAATCTCACAATTCACATCTATCTGTTCACCAAAGAGAGTCACATGCTTGGCCCCATCAAGGATAGAACGCCCTAATGTCCCTCCGGCTTGATACCCAGAGAAGACAACCGTACTTTCTCTTCGCCAAAGATTGTGTTTCAAATGATGCTTGATACGACCAGCCTCACACATACCGCTGCTGCTGATAATCACACAACTTTCTTTACGGAAGTTCAACGCCTTGGAATCCTGGGCATCGGTAATAGTCACCAAAGAATCAAAGGTCAGCGGATTGATTCCCCGTTTCACCATGGACATGGCCTCTTTATCAAAATATCCCTCTACGTTTCCAGCAAACACATCGGTTGCCTTTACTGACAAAGGACTATCAACGAACACAGGAACCTGAGGATATTTGGGACAAAGCTTGTCTGCTATGATAATACGGAGGAGATACAGGATTTCCTGCGTACGGCCAACGGCGAACGACGGTATGACCACGTTCCCGCCACGATCAAAGGTGCGAGTGACAATCTCCGCCAACTGCCCGGCCCTCACTTTTGTCGGTACGCTATGGCCTACAGCGCCTTCTGGTAATTTATGGAGTCTGTCCCCATAAGTCGATTCTATGACTACAAAATCTGCGTCATCAAGATAATTCGGGTCCTTTATCAAAGGTTGGTCAAAATTGCCGACATCACCGCTGAACACCAACTTGCGCATTTTCTGATTCTCATTCAACCATAGTTCAATGGATGCACTCCCCAAAAGATGACCAGCATCAACAAATCGACACCTGATGCCATCAAACAAGGGAATCACTTCCTCATACTCGCAAGTAAAGAAATACCCCATAGAGAGCCGGGCATCCTCAACTGTATAGATTGGCTTGACAGCCGGTTGCCCGCTTCTCATGGCCTTTCGATTCTTCCATTCAGCTTCCATCTCCTGGATATGTCCGCTATCAGCAAGCATGATCTCGCACAAATCCGCAGTCGCCTTTGTACACCAAATCTTCCCCTTAAAACCTTCCTTTACAAGGAGGGGAATCCATCCGCTATGGTCAATGTGGGCATGGGTGAGCAATAAAACATCAATGGCACTTGCCTTGAAAAGAAGTTGATCTCCCATTGTTTTCTCATCATTTCCCTGGGGCATTCCGCAATCAACGAGAATGTTCTTCCCATTACAAGTAACCAAAGAGCAACTCCCTGTAACACTTTGAGCGGCACCAATAAACGAAATCTGCATGTTATTCCTCTTTATATCCTAAGGATACTTTGAAAAACCAATACAGACAAACGAAAAAAAGAAAAAACTTTCTTGCAAGCAAGTCGCACCAAAGAGTATCCTGAAAGTCAAGGAAGGAAGAAAGAAAAACATGGAAGCAAATCTTCAAAAAATTGTTACAATGCGACTTCACAGAACAATTGAAGCACTGAAAGCAAATAACATGGAGGCCTCATACCTCCCCACAAAAGATGATGTCGTGCCGATGCTTAGGACCCTCATGAAAAAGGATTCCTCTTGCGCCGTTGGCGGTTCTGTGACACTTGCGCAATGCAAAGTCCTTGATCTTCTCAACAGCGGTGAATACAAATTCTTCAATCGGTATGAGAAAGGCCTTTCCAAAGAACAGCTACACCAGGTGTTTGTCGACAGCTTTGGAGCTGACAATTTGCTCTGCAGTGCCAATGCGGTCACAGAACATGGGGAACTTTATTGTGTCGACGGAACATCGAACAGGGTCGCAGGCATGCTTTTCGGACCAAGACAGGTTATCGTTATTGTCGGAATCAACAAGATTGTCCCCAATCTGGCTTGCGCAATCAGCAGAGTCAAGGAGATAGCAGCGCCTGCTAACATAATCAGGCTTGACTTTGATACCTATTGTGCAAAGAATGGGAAGTGTCTTAATCCCAGCTGTGATAGCAAAAACTTAATGGCCATCGGGGCAGGAAGTTGTCCTGATACCATCTGCTGCAATTCTGTTATTTTCTCTCATCAAAGGGAGAAAGGAAGAATAAAGGTTTTATTTGTCGGAGAAGAACTCGGTTATTAATCCATTTTGAAGGAGAACATCATGGTTTCAGATTTTATCTATTACACACCCACAAAAGTAGCGTTTGGCAAAGGCTCTCTTATAAAAACAGGTTCTTTGGCAAAAGAATTTGGTGCTACAAAGGTTTTGATTCATTACGGTTCACACCATGCAGTAAAAAGCGGGCTTGTTGACCAGATTGCAAAAAATCTAGAACAAGAGAACATTGCCTATGTAAAATTGGGAGGGGTTGTCCCCAATCCAAGACTATCATTAGTCAAGGAAGGCATTGAACTTTGCAAAAAGGAACATGTCGATTTTCTTCTCGCCCTAGGAGGGGGATCTGTCATTGACAGTTGCAAGGCCATCGGCTACGGACTGTTCAATGGAGGTGACCCCTGGGATTTCTACTGCGGGAAGCGAAAACCTACTGGATGCACTCCAATTGGAGCGGTGCTCACTATTTCAGCAGCAGGTTCGGAGATGAGTGACAGCAGCGTGATTACCAATGAGAATGGTTGGCTAAAACGTGGTATCAACTACGATTTTTGCCGTTGCCGTTTTGCGATAGAGGACCCGAGTTTGACGCTTTCATTACCTCAGTACCAGACTATGTGTGGTTGTACTGATATCATGATGCATACCATGGAGCGGTATTTTATCTCGGGGGATACCATGGCCCTTACTGACAAAATTGCGGAAGGCCTTCTCCGTACAGTCAAGGATTGTGCATTATCATTAATGATAAATCCTGATGATTACGATGCTCGTAGCAATGTGATGTGGGCTTCTTCCCTTTCTCATAATGGACTTACCAGCAAAGGTAATGCCAGCCCGGGAGATTGGGCCTGCCACCAGATAGAGCATGAGCTCGGAGGTTTGTTCGATTGTGCCCATGGTGCTGGGCTTGCGGCAATCTGGCCAACCTGGGCACGGTATGTCTATAAGGCGAATCCTGCTAGATTCGCCCGCTTCGGACATGCTGTGTTCGACCTATGTGACAGTGGCGATGCCGATAGGGATGCTCTGTCGACCATTGGCGAAATGGAAAAATTCTACAAAACCATCAACATGCCTATCAATCTCAAGGAGCTGGGAGTAGCACCAACAGATGAGCAGATTGAGGAAATGGTAACAAAATGCACATTCTTTGGTAAACGAAAAATTGGCAGCTTTATGAGTCTTGGGCATGAGGAAATCAAGCAAATATATGCAAATGCCAGATAGCCCGACTTATGGCATGAACAAAGGAAGGTGCTCTTCTTGCTAAGGGTGCCTTCTTACATATTGCATATCTTTTTGCGCAAGACCCCTCACTTCTTGCAAACTTTGTATTGATGGGAAAAACTTCAATTGGGACTTTGGTTTGATGCTGTATTGTGAAATAGACTTCTGTCATGACAAAACTTCTGACAGAAAAAAGTAATGTAATATGTCAGAAATAAAACATCCCTAGGTCTCCCTAGGGATATCCGTCCGACACCTCTCCACCTTAGTCAAGGAAAAGGCGGTAGACTTCTTCCTTGTCCTGTGCCTGCTCCAGCAATCTTCTAAACAGAGAAGAGGAGCATGTCCTTGCAATTGAGGCAAGAAGCTCGACATGTGCCGAGGCCTCCGTCTCCGGTGCAAGCACTAGAAAGAAAATCCTGCTTTTTTCCCCATCAGGGCTTGCAAAGTCAACGGGAGTCCTACTGATACCGATAACCAACCTTATTTCTTTTATGGACGCCGTCTTGGCATGAGGGATGCAAATCCCTTTACCAATGCCTGTAGAACCAAGTCCCTCTCGCTTCAAAACCGCAGATAGCACAGTGGAACGCTGTTGCTCACTATAATGTTTTGCTTCAGAAAGGAAATCCACCAATTCAGTGATGATTCCCATCTTATCCGTGGAAGTCAAAGGAACCTTTATCAAATCTTTATCAATGACATCAACAATATTCATTCTATGCTCCTTGGCTTTCAAAAGCCTCCCAAATTTCCTCATCGTCACGAACCACCAGGACAGGACACGGGGATGTACGCATCATACGATCTGTCTCTGATGCCAATTCCTCACGCCGACTTCGTATATCAGCAACGCCTCCAAGAACCAGCAGGTCGGCGTTTATTTCCTTAAGTAAGGATGTCATCATTACATGAACCGTCCCCTCAAGCTTGACTGTCTCTATATTCACTTGTTTCTGCTGCGCAAGTTTCTGTGCATGCCTAAGATAACGATCCGCATCGCTCTGCAAATCATTTTGATACTCATCTCGCTCCACATCGACAAAGACACCTGCACGAACAAGCTCACTTAGTGCTCTTGTGTTAATCACATAGACCGCAGTAAGTTTCGCATCGTTCTGTTTGGCAAGTAAAACAGCATACATTACTGCTGACAGGGAACCTTCAGAACCGTCGATATAAACGACTATCTGTTTAAACGGAACTCCCATGAGAACCTCCTTGCTTTATCGTATCATCGACGATATGCGCCGTCACTAACTTTTTATGAGGGTCGGAATGTTCTTTTGTCCGAGCCAGCCGGTCCTTGACCACCTTCATCAGAATGAAATTCTCTCTTTCCTGTTCCTCGATACGACCACGCATCCAGACAATGGTCGCCTCACCATCAGGAATAACAATCTTTTCCAATGCATTTACTTTGCGAATCGTCTTTTTTACTTCACGCGCCAGACGCATGATGGAAACCTTTAGCTCTGCCAGACGCCCCATCAGCTCCAAGGTCTGACGGAACCTGCCTACTGTCAACTCACTAATTATTGACGTTCCCTCACTGCTGAAGTACGGGCTGTGATCAGTAAAGGATGTCTGCACCTTGGGAAGCTGGACCCCCATCACCTTACGGGTTCCCACTTCAATGGAGTAATCGATGTTCACTGCCCCGCTAAGGTTGGCAACCTTCAACCTTCCCATATGCATTATGGAATCAGAAAGGCTGTTTTGGGCATCCTTGAGAGACGCCTGCACACGGTTTTGGTAATCCACCGCCTGATCAACCAAAGTAAGCAGCTCCACCACCAATATGGAACGTTTCTGGTCAAGCAGCTCATGCCCTAACTGTGCGAACTTCAGGTCGTCAGCCAACCTGAGCAAGTTGCTCCTGGTCGGAGCCAACATGGTTTTCAAGATACTCTCCTATTGCTTGTCATAATGCTCAGCAATCTCTTCATCGGTAAGTCGCTGCAATTCCTCACTGGGGAGCTTACTCAAAGCCAGCCACCCCAGATCCAAAGTTTGCTCAATGCTCCTATCCTCATCAAAGGCCTGGTTGATAAATTTCTTCTCAAATAAATCACCAAACTCAAGATACTGATGATCAAGAGGGGTCAGCTCCTCTTCTCCAATGACAGAAGCAAGGTTCTGGACCTCTTTCACATGGCTATAGGATGCGAACAACTGGTTAGAAAGATGAGGATGATCAGCCCTTGTCATCCCTTCCCCAATACCATCTTTCATCAGTCGTGAAAGACTAGGAAGCACATTGATAGGGGGATAGATGCCCCTGGCCTGCATCCCACGATCAAATACAATCTGACCTTCGGTGATATATCCAGTAAGGTCAGGTATCGGGTGGCTGATATCGTCGTTAGGCATTGAAAGAATTGGAAGCTGGGTAATCGAACCATTTCTTCCTGATATCTTCCCGGAACGTTCATAGATCTCGGACAAATTGGAATAGAGATACCCGGGATACCCTTTTCGAGAAGGAATCTCTCCTCTCATGGTGGAAATCTCACGCAAGGACTCGCAGTAATTGGTCATGTCGGTCATAATCACCAATACTTGCTTGCCTTTGTCAAAAGCCAGATACTCGGCAAGAGTCAAAGCTGTCTTCGGGGTGATGGTCCTTTCAATAGACGGATCGTCGGCCAAGGACAAGAACAACGCAACATTGTCCAGTACCCCTGATTGCTCAAAACTGTCAATAAAGAAACGAGCCACATCATATTTGACACCCATTGCGGCAAACACGATGCAAAAATCACCGGAAGAACCTCTTACCTTTGCCTGACGGGCTATCTGGGCTGCAAGTTGGTTATGATTCAACCCGTTACCACTAAAAATCGGCAACTTCTGTCCCTGAATCAACGTGGTCATCCCATCAATAACAGAGATACCTGTCTGAATGAAATCACTTGGATATTCCCGTGCTGTAGGATTGATAGGTTCCCCATTGACATCCCTTTCGTTGTTACTATGAGGTATGGCAGCGCCATCACGACTTCGTCCAAGGCCATTCATGACCCGTCCTAGCATCTGCTCGCTTACTCCAAGGGTTAGCGGCTCGCCCATAAAGCGCATGCCAGTATCAGGCAAATCCAACCCATCAGTACCTTCAAACACCTGCACAACGACTGCATCATCCGAAGTATCCAGCACCTGCCCTGCACGGCGGGTCCCATCTGTGTAGGTCACCTCGACCAGTTCCCCATACCCAACAGGATGGGTATTTCGCATATATACCAATGGTCCGTCAATACGGGAAGCCCCTCGATATTCTCGCCCGCTCAGGAGTTTTCTGTCCGCCTGGGCGAGCAATGCATCACGCTTGTTCATCATACACACCTCCCAGTTGGTCAATCGAACGATCCAACCGAAGTTGAAGCTTGTCAATTTCAGAGGCGTTTTCATTACTGATGGATAATCTCATTCGAGCCATCTCCTGAACAACCTTGAGTCTTCTAAGCTTTACCATCGGTACTCCTTTTGCGATTGCCTCACTGCCCTTGTGGTAATACTCAAGGACAATTGAAAGCATCTTCATCTGCTTTGAAATGATACAAAACCGGTCAATCTGGTCAAACGCATTTTGCTGAAGGAAAGCCGTCTTGAACAAAGAACAAACTTCAAGAATGAAATTCTGGCTGTCAGGAAGGGCATCCGGTCCCACCAGCTTGACTATCTGCTGAAGTCTCACCTCTTTTTGCAACAATTCCATAATCTGTTGCCTGTTTGTCGACCACTCATTGTCGCTATGGTCATTCCACCAAGCAGAAACCTCGTCAAGATACTCGCTGTAACTATCAAGCCAGCTAATGGCAGGATAATGCCTGGCACTTGCCAAACCACGATCCAAGCCCCAGAAGCAACGGACAAACCGCTTGGTATGCTGAGTTACAGGCTCGCTGAAATCGCCTCCAGGAGGAGAAACAGCTCCGATGATTGATACAGATCCTTCCTCCCCACCAAGTGCCTTGACATATCCTGCCCGTTCATAGAACTGTGCAATACGAGTCGGTAAATACGCAGGGAACCCTTCTTCAGCAGGCATTTCCTCCATTCGACCACTAAGTTCTCGAAGCGCTTCAGCCCAACGGCTGGTTGAATCGGCCATAACGGCTACCTGATACCCCATATCCCGATAATACTCGGCCATGGTCACCCCAGTATAAATACTTGCTTCACGAGCAGACACAGGCATATTGGAAGTATTCGCAATAAGCACGGTCCTTTCCATAAGAGAACGACCTGTACGAGGATCAATCAGCTGAGGGAATTCCTTCAAGACCTCAGTCATCTCGTTTCCTCGCTCACCGCATCCGATATAAATAATAATATCAGCATCGCACCACTGTGCCACACTATGCTGAATCATTGTCTTTCCAGTCCCGAATCCACCAGGAATAGCGACAGTACCACCCTTTGCCAAAGGAAACAGGGTGTCTATCACACGAAGTCCTGTGATCAGGGGCTGAGTAAGTGGCAAACGTTTAGTAACAGGCCGAGGAATACGAATTGGCCATTTCTGGGACATCGTAAGCGTCTCCTGCTTTCCATTTGAAAGGGCTATGGTAATGATATTCTCAATCACCGTATACTCGCCTTCATCGACAATCTGCACCACTGTACCTTTTTCCATCATAGGCGGAACCATGATGCGATGCTCCACATTTTCAGTTTCCTGAACTGTACCTAACAAACTTCCTGCGCTGACATCCTGTCCCATCTTCACAGAGGGAACGAAATGCCATTTTTTTGCATGATCAATCGCAGGAAAGGTAAGGCCACGCCCAATGAAAGCCCCGCTGGATTCCATCAGTTTTTCAAGCGGCCGTTGAATTCCATCATAAATGGTTCCGATCAGACCAGGTCCTAATTCAGCAGAGAGGCTAGCCCCGCTACCATAGACATTATCCCCCGGGCAAACACCCGTGGCATCCTCATAAACCTGTACCGTCGCCATATCGTCAAAGAGTTTAACCACTTCGCCGATCAATTGCTGTTCGCCAATACGGACCATCTCCATCATCTTCGCATCGGTAACATCCCGAAGTGTAATGACAGGACCGTTAACCCGTTTGACTTTTCCTACTATTCTGCCTTCCATGTATGTTCCTGAACCATTGTCCTAATATCGCGGTCGAACCGTCTTAGACGGATATCAACCTGATTATTGTAAGATACCTTATCATCCAGACTAGACAACACAACACCTGGTTGCCGAATCGAACGACTATCCAAACTCAAAACCACAGAAGAACCTGTTGCATCCTTGACAAGTTGCTGAGCATGTTCAAGCATCATTTTGTCAACCGGGCATTTAGGGCTAAAAGCCACCTTCGCCTCTTTCAAATCAAGACCAACTGCTGCTTCTGCTATCCACTGTTCAAGATATGGTTTGAACTCAGAGCTACCAACAAAGATTGAGAACTTATCCTGCACCCGTTGCATCACCAGCTGATAGTTATCATCGATCCGCTTTAGTGCGGCCTTTCGTTTCGCTGAGGCCATATTTGCATCCAAACGTAACCGAATTTGTTTCAACTTAAGCTCTTGCTCTCGTTTTTCCTCTTCAAGAACAGCATCTACCTTCTTCTGGGCATCAGCCTCAATCTGGGCACATTGCATCTCTGTCTGAGAATGAATCTCATCAGCTTTCTTCTGTGCTTGTCCAACTATTCCATCCAGCAACAGATTGTCTGATTTTTCCATGTGAAACCCTTCCTACAGCGAGACACCGATCGCTTGATTGACCAATGTCCGCAAATCTCTCTGCTTTCCATCTCCCTTGACGGGGGGAATCTCCACCACCAATGGAAACGACTCAGAGAAAAGAAACCTATCGACAGTGCCACGAATCATATCCGCGACATCCTCCGTAATGATAATAATCCCATTCTCTTTATCCTGCAGTGCTTTTGACCAAGCCGACTTGGCTTCATCCACAGTAGTCGCCTGCATGCCAAAAACCCCTACAAGGGAGAACCCTAGTACGGTGTCCTGGTCGCCGATGACAAAATATTGCATCTATCAGACCTTGCCGAGAATCATCAGAGCCGTAATGAACCCAAAGACCACCAGACCTTCTGCCAATGCAATGAAAATCAAAGCCTGAGAAGCAATTTCAGGCCTCTCACTGATTGCACCCATGGCTGCGGAACCGACCTTACCAATAGCCATCCCTGCAGCCAAGGCACCAATACCGAAAGCTATTGCCGCAGATAAACAAACAATTGAGACATTGTAATTAACACTGTTACTACTATCAGTCCCAGCTGCAAACAAGGCACCACTGACAAACAACAGAACAACAGTGGCAATCATAATCATCCGGACTCTCTTCCTAAACGAAAAACTGGTCATATCGACCCTCCTGTAAAAACATTCTATCCTATTTTCCGGAGAAAGAGGAGCGCAGGCCAACCGGCTCGTATGCCACTCCCTTTCCAGTGAAATATCTGCTAAAGAACTCATAGTAATTCAACCTCAGCGACTGAATACCGGCACTCAATCCCTCAAGTACAATCACCAGTAAATTACCAAGAATATAGATTGCAATACCACCAACGCCACCAACCATCTTTGAAAGTTCCCAGAAACTGGTCATCAAACAGACATGAGCAATACCCAAGCCTGCGACACGCATGAATGAAAGGGTGTTGGACATATACCCGCAGAATATCTCAAGGACATCCACCAGCCAGCCCATCACGCTGTTCATAATGACGGTACCCGCACCTTGCTTGGTCCCACCTTCTTTCAATGACATGGCATATTCAAGGAAACCCCGGAGGAAAAGAAGTATCAGACAAATACTGATGACAGGGGAAATCCAAGAAGCGGAGGGAAAACTCTTGTAACCGGTTCCCACAAAACCATAACCAAGATAAAGACCAACAGCGAAGAGCAAACCACCAACGAATCCATTCTTATCCAAGCAAAGCTTGAGCCAAGCCTTCTTTCGAACAAGGTTTACCCAATTGATTACCAAACCTGTATAAATAATGATGATACCATACTTGATGGTGAGTCCAAGAACTCCGTACACACTATCAATTGTACTTGAGGTGGCTCCTCCATATACTGCCGCATCATAGCTAAACCATACGGCAGGAAGCCACTCAAAGCCAAAATAAGAGCCAAACAACACACCACCAATCATCGACACAATACCAAGATAGATAAGCAATTGGCTGATATTTCGACTTATCATCCCCTCTTTCTTCATAGGATCCCTCTTATAGGACAATGTGGCAAGGATGCCATAAAGCAATAAGACAAATCCATGCCCAACATCCGCAAACATCAGGGCAAACATGGAAAGATACGCAATCATCACAAATATTGTAGGGTTTACAGAACCATACTCAGGAGTCCCATAATTGTTCACCATCTTGGCAAAGGGAAGCATGGCCTTGGGAGAAGAGACAGCGACAGGCACTTCCTGCCTTGGCATTGAGTTGGCTTCGGTCCATTCAATAACACATTCACCCTCACTGGAACCATAAATGGCCTTACTCACATTCTCGCTCTGATCCGAAGGAACCCATCCACTGAAAAGGGTGGTATTTCTCGTATAGGAGAAATAAGAACGGATCTGATCACAAAGTTCATTTAACCGCAAATTGCACCAAGCTTTGTCCAAACTCTCCTGATTCTTCTTTACAATAACATCAACCTGATTTTCTATATCCTTCCTGGAATTCTCGGCGATGTCACATTGCTTGTCTATCTGGGAACTAATATCCACCAAGGCACTCTTTTGCAATTCAGGATCACTTGTCTCAGTCCAGCCGAACTTATCCATCAGAGGATTTACCTGAGACGAGTCACGTCGAAGAGTTAAAGTGATATAGGTATTTTCCTTCAGAGCTGTTTTTCTAATCACCGCACCATAACTTGTTAATTTGTCCGACAGCTCATCCATACTTCCATGGGACGGAGAGCCAACACGCAAATCAATATATTCATATTTTTGCTCGGCGATATAGCGTTTCATCTCTCCCAAGCCTAGCAGGATCTGGTTGCTTTGCCGCTGCTGGTCCTTAAGGGTTGAAAGCTGCCGAGAAATTGCATCCAGACTTTCACGATAACTATCCAAATCGGGTTTTTCCAAATCCTTAACGTTAAGTTTTTCAGAGGAAGGAAGACCAAGATGACCCTGCTTCAACATGGCTTCCACTCTATGACGCATATCCTCCAGAGTAGTCCTGCTAACGGATGAGGGACGACTGCCAAGCCGTTCCATCTGCTTAGGATCAAGTTTATCAATATGGACAAAGTCCATAACCCCCTCTTGTAACAAGGCCTTTACCACTGCGTCGCTTTTTTGTTCCAACACAACTGCGGTCAAAAGCTTCATTGGTCTGGTGAACAGGTTCATCCTAACACCTCCCTGATATATGTCTCTGAATAACCATAATATTTCCCGTTAAGAATAGCACGAATCATCGAATCCTCCCCTTTATAAAGGAAGAAATAGGATAAGGCAACACCAATGGTAAACGGATCATAAGCAAGCATAACATGGTATTCCTTGGCCCTGCGGGCTTGCAAGTATTGCTCAAGGCGCAACGTCTCGCGAGCCATCAATTGCTCTGAATGAGAGCCATCTTTACTTTCATTAATAATCTGCTGAATCTCCCCGACCAAATCGGGATAGAACCTTTTGAGCATTATGACAGGATCACGGCTCTCTGCGGGTGCGTCCATGTAGGTACGGGCTTCCTGACTTCCATAGAGCTTTCCCCAAGGAAACAAAGTTGATTCCAAATGCTTGGTCTCCAACTTATGATACCAGCCAAACCTGATAAGATTCAGTATGTTCTTCAAGTCGAAATCAACAAGGAACACATCCATGGCAACTTTCCTATCGGTGGGGGAGAGCAATTGGCAACTCTCCATCAATTGGGTATACCATACTTTATCAAGGGCAACTTCCATATCAAACAAGCCCTGCTCATGAATCATATCCTGGGTATATTTGCTCAGAACCTCATAATAAAAGGTATTCCTGACCGAATTCACCACTCCATCCCAATTTGTAGCGTTAATCAACGCTGCCCAATTAATATCATTGACTATCTTGTCCTTGCACAGATACTCGCTGCGATAACGGATGGAATGCATGCGCACGATGCTACTATACCAAAGGCGAATCCCGTTCTTGAGATTGTCTTCCTCTATCTTTCCTAAAAGTTGAAGCACGAACTGCGAAGGCTGTCCTTCCAGATACTTGGCGACTTCCTGATACATGGCTATCTCACCTTTGAGCAAGACAAACTCCATCTCCTGCAGGTCCCCTGTCTGGTCATAGGCTTTTGCAACCGGAGCAAATCCTGTCTCCCTCAGAAGCGAGACGGCATCAACTATCGAGTCAGCTTTCATCATATCATCAATTAAGTGTGATTGACGGAGCAACCCTATCCTTGCTCTGAGTTTTGCATTGATAAACCCATAACGGCTTGTTGCATCTGGCATGTTACCGTTTATCTCCAAACAAAGCCGACTTACTTACGAGCAATACTATCTTCTGGGCAATATCATCCAAAACTTCAGAAGGCATCATATTGACACTATCCAAAGAAGCTTCGTAATTTTCCAATTCGACTGTACTACTTTGTTCAGCCTTTTCCATCTCAGCACGATTCAAGATTCTTTGTTTTTGTACCAAATCATGGACCAACTGATTGGCTTTATCCTGAGCCTCAATAATCTGCTCATGACTTTGCATCTCAGCGTCTTTTACGATTTGCTGCGCATGGTCTTCGACGGTGAGAACCTCATTAATAATATCACTACGCATAGCTGCGCTCCCTAAAACATACATACCAATAGTCCTGTTTTTAGGTCAAGCTGTCAAGGTAATTAGAAAAGAAACAAAGAACGGGTCATTCCACTGGAGGGAATATCCTATTCCAGAAATCCTCTTCGCTCTCCAATGTATCAGTATGCAAGACCAAAGTATGCTCATAGCCTTCAAAATTATACTCATCATAGGGTCCTGCGTCATTATAGTCTGACAGCTCCAGCACTCGAAGCTTCTTGTCCTCCATATGAGGAACAGTGAAACGCACCGCATACCAAGTAGTATCATCTATCTGGACATCAAAGCTATAATCACCTTCAGGAATTGAGGAGATGATATACCGGCCTTCCTGATCGGTGAACAAATACAGCTCGGAATTCTGGGTAAGGATCTCCTTGCCATCCGTATCAAAGGTCACCTCGTAAATTGGTGAAGAATACTGGTCGTAGGGTGAACCATCCTTATGACGCATGATTCCACTAACCGTGAAGGTAGCAGGCAAGTCAATATGAGCCACATAAGCCTGCCGTCCCCGTGGGGTGAACTGGTACATGAAGGAAGCACCTGTGGAATAGGCATCAGAGCCTCCCCCGTAGACAACGACATTGTTCTTGACATACGAGGAAAGACCGCTGTACAAACTGGAACCCAAATACTTGGGAATAAGCTGTGGAGAACTATCCATTGATTTCGCAACGGAGATTTGGCTCTTCGTCAATTCACCCTCAGGTCTGACAAGCATGTAGACATCTCCAACCGAATGGGACATGCCAAACACTCCATCCGCAAAGGCAAAAGAAGTCATCAGGTTCATGCTCGTTGTCATGGATTTGTATTTTTCCGAGAATTGCTGGCGAAGGGTAAGAGTACCCACCTTGCCTGTATGAGTCCATGCAGCAAGCAAGGAATGGTCCAATGGATTGGAGAAACGAAAACTGGTTGCAGACAAACTCAAGCTGTCATTGCCGGTAGGTCTATAGGAGATACCGACACTGGTAACGGCTTCCTGCTCCGTACCCAATGTGGTTGAAACGGATCCGTTCGCTTTCGAACTGAATGAATAGCTCCCACTCATGGTCGCACTTACCACCGGATTCCATGGTTTACTTGAATCTGCAGCGCTTATGGTTATTGAGCCACTGAGACTCAATCCTTTAAACAGAACAAAACCCGTGGAGGCGCTGGCACTCCAGGTCGGATAGGAATCGCCCCTGACATAGGTAGCGGAACCACTTACGACGTAACGTAACTTGGTGAGCAATCCTTTACCCGAGAACGAGAATGCCCCACCAATACTACCAAGTACATTCGAAGTAGAAGTCGAGACAGCCACGGAAGGAGTGACAAAATTCAAACTCAGGGACAAAGAACCCGTGTTATGCATGAAACTCTCATTGAACCGTTCAGTGACCGTCCCATTGAAAAGCGGCGTGAGGTAACTTTCACTGAACTTGGAAGTCACCTGGACCTGCGTTGTCCCGACCAATGTCGTGAACACCCCGTTGAGAGTACCACTGAACACTCCTGGCGTCGCAGAGAAATCCGTACTCAAGGTGAAAGTATCGGTGAGTCCGATGGAAGCCCAGTACCGGAAGGTCGAATACTGTGGATAATAATTCAGGTAGGTGCCCTGAATAAAATCCTTGATGTGAAAAGCGCCCCCTGCCGTGCTGGAAGTACCACGGGGCATACTCCAACCGTAGCCATATAAACTGTCCCCCCGGCCAAGAAGCCTTGAGTCATAGCTAGTGTCCACATAATAGACCTCCGGGGCATCAGGACGGGAACCAGGAATAATCTTTACCTTAATCTTGTTGGCCCCTTGGGTGAACACGAAATCCTTGAGTCTATAAGTGCCAGCAATCAGGTCTCTTGAGAAAACAGGAGTTTCCTTGTCGTTGATGTAAATCTCAACCTTGGAGGGCTCCACAACTTCAATGGTATACTCGAATTGGTTTCCATAAGAAGTGCCCGATCCGTAATTATAGCTTTTTTCAACCTTGACACCAATATTTGCATCAATACCCATATCAGTAGTAGTCCTGGCGCTGAGGTTTGTACCGACAGAGCCAAAGGACAGACGCTGATTTGAGTCGATAAAATCATGGAATCCCGTCCATGTTCCAAGACTGAAAAAGGGACTGATGTTGTATAAACTGGCGGAAAAATCCAATCCGAGTTGAAGAAACGCCAAACTATTATTGATATACAAAGTATATGTCTGACTTTTTATGGCACTAAAATCTGAAAAATAAGTCATTGAGCCAAACAAAGAAGTTGTGGCAACCCATGAGAATTTTGCGGGTTTCAAATCAACCGCCCCATTGAGGGCATACCGATCTCGTTTATTGGAATAGGTGGAGGAAACAGACAAAATCCTCAAAGCCAAATCCCCATACGGAATATTCAGATTCAAAGAAAAGGCTGTACTGTCAAAGGTCGCATCCACTCCACGAGCTTTCAACTCTGCCAAGGAGAGGTAACCAGGATTACCAGCAAAAACCCGTTCCTGGGCTTCACTTGTGAGCATCCCGCTAAGAAAGTTGGACAACTCGGTCATGTTAACCAACTGATCAGGATGGACAAACCGGACCTCTATGTCACCGCTATATTCATCATTGATGTAGAGTGAAAGATAATACATCCCGTCATCGTATGCGACAGTATCATCCTCGCCTGCTACATAGAAATCTGCAAAAGGATCTTCCTCGGTGCTGGAAGAAGCTTGGGGAGCATGGAATGTATCATAATCTTGTTGGGTGACTACAGAAGGGTCCAGCAACAAAGGAACCCCAGCGACGAAAGACCGAAGGGCTGCAACATGCAACGCCTTGGGTTGTTCAGGTACAGAAACAGGCTTAATCTCTTTTGATTTTTCAGGAACAGGCTGCCCTTCATCTTTCACTTCCAGCTTTGAAGGCATTGAAGGCCCTTCCTGCTGTTTTGCGGCAGGAGCCTTCATGACCAAGGGAACGGCTTCGACTTGAGAAGGCGGGGCCTTTGCTGCGACATTGGATCCTGCTCCAGCATCCAAGGAGGCTTCTTGCTGTTCATTGCCCTGAACAGGTTCGCTGAAACAGGTACGAAAGAAGACACTACAGAAAAGGATAACAAGACCAACGAGCACCCAAAATAAAAAGTTCTGAGATTTTCTCTGCCTCTTCATTGTCAATCAAGCTTATTTGGAATACTTTATCGTCGCCTTATAGGAAACGCCACGGCCTTGAGAAATACTCTCAGGCATCGGGATTTTCATAGTCACCGTTTTTTTCGCAAGGATATTCATTCCGAACAAGTCTCCCAGTTGTTCTTTAGTGTCCAATGTAACTGTATTGCCCAGAGAATCACTCACCGTGAGAATGCAATTGAGCAAGAGTTGGTGAACAGTCCCCGCATTTGCCAAAGTGACAACCAGTTGCTTGGCGTCATCCTCAGCTACCACAACCTTTGTTACGGAAACCTTCTCAATCGTCTTGCTTGGAGCTACATACGCACTGGTAACATAATTGTATAAGAAGTTGAACATACCCTTATCGGTGCTTTGTTTGCCCTTGTTGTAGTCGTTCTGCTCAGCACGGATCCTAAATGAAAGCTCGCTGGTCACAGTCTGCGGCCCACGATACTGCACCCGGACGACCTGACTCGACTGAGCCTTGACAATCACCTTGCTTGGCTGAATTGAGAAATAGTTCGTTGCAGGAGAATTCACTTCCTGTCCATTCGCATCCTGGTCACGAATCAATGCAGTAATCGTGATTGCAATGGAATCATCACTATCATTCACAATAGTATAGGTTTTTGTATTATCGGCACCAGTCGGAGAGAAAGTCTGCTCCAACGGTGAGAACTGGTAGGCAGAAACAGTAAGAAGTACAGATGTAAACAAAACCATTACAAGAATACCTACACGATGCACCTCTTTTTTCATTTTTGTCATCCTTAACCTCTCAAATAGTCCCGTATGGTGATAATGTATTGCATTGTTGGCAAATCTGCAATATCCCATTTGACATTTTGTGAACAACTGTGTTATGGTACCAATTTGTAAATGACGGGCTGTAGCGCAGGGGTTTAGCGTACAAGTCTGGGGGACTTGGGGTCGCCGGTTCAAATCCGGCCAGCCCGATAAAAAGCAAGTAAGGAGAATGGAGCAATCCATTCTCCTTATTTGTTAGTTTTGTGAGCCAATTCCAAAATGCTGAAGTACGTTTATAAATATTCAAGAACACCTGCATATCCATGCAAAGCATGATAAGAGTTGAG
>JBAXZS010000023.1:0-17676 GCA_041670175.1 Sphaerochaetaceae bacterium
AAAATTGAGGCGAAGGCACAAAGAACAAAGGTAATATTCAACACAATTGCGAAGATGGAAAGCCAGGAAGCCTCGCTCATCCAACGCTCCAAAGCGAGATATAGGATTCCTAATGCTCCTGAAATCGCATACATCACCGTCTTGCTCTTTCCATATTTGTTCGCCGGCATTACCTTTCCCTGCCCCATCATCAACATACGGATAAACAGGATGCTGAACTCCCGATACATGATGATAAGCATCACCCAGTTGGGCATTATGCCGGAAATCATGAAGCATATGAAATAGGTCAGGTGGCTCAGGGTGTCGGCAAAGGGATCCATCACCTTGCCAAGATCAGTGATCAGGTGGTATTTACGAGCAATCTTGCCATCAAGCAAATCAGTCATCTCAATAGCCACAAAAAGCACAAGGCAAAGAGCTGTGGAGGTATCCGCTAGTCCTTCTCCAAACCAATTGGTCAAATTAAATGCAATAAAAAATAAAGGAGCCATCACAAGCCTGGCCACGGTAAGTCTGTTGGGCAATGTCATACGGTTTTTCCTCCATAGAGGCAAGTATACTTGTTTTCAAGGTATCTGGCGTAATATGATGCGTCAAGAGTTTTTCCTGTAATTTGCTGAAGAAGTTCCTTGGGTTCATACAACATGCCCTTGCTATAGCATTGTTCATTCAGCCAGGAAGCAAGAACACCTAGTTTCCCCTGCTCAAGGAGCGCTTCACTATCCATGCTTTGATTAAGCTTATCCCAAATTTGCGCCCCGTACAAATTGCCCAAGGCATAGGTAGGGAAATAGCCGATATCGCCGCTAGCCCAATGGACGTCCTGCAAGCATCCCATCTGGTCATTGGGGATGGCAAGGCCAAGCAATTTCTTGCTTTCCTCGTTCCATGCCTGGGGAATATCCTGAACGCTTAGACCTCCTTCCACAAGCTTCTTCTCAAGCTCATAGCGGAGAATGATGTGAAGGCTGTAGCTCACTTCATCACTATTGGTCCTGATATAGGAGGGTTCCACGTGGTTCACCGCCTTGAGGAACTGATCGAGCGAGATATCCTGGGTCTGGGAAGGGAATATCTTCTTAAAGACAGGATAGTAATGTTTCCAAAAAGCCTCACTCTTGCCAATGATGTTTTCCCAGAGCCTGCTTTGTGATTCATGCATGGCATAAGAAGCTCCATTTGCAATACTGGTTCCTTTCTGTCTTTGAAATGAGGCACCTTGTTCATATAGGGCATGCCCGCATTCATGTATCGAGGAATAAAAGCTGTCCATCACTGAGGGGTCGGTGTATCTGGTGGTGATTCTGATATCATCATTGCCCAAGGTCGAGGTGAACGGATGCAAGGAGATAGCCCTGCTCCCCCGGCTGAAATCAAAGCCCATATCAGTTATCACCAGCTTAGCGAACTCCTCCTGTTTGTTCTGGTCATAGGGCAAACGTAGGAAGTTATCATCTACCCTTTGGTCCTTCAAGTTTTCGACCAAATGCTCCAAAGTAGGTTTTATCTGATCAAACAGGGCTGTCACCTCGGCACTGGTGATACCATTCTCATAATTGTCCAAAAGGGCATCATACAAATTCTTCTCACTGCCCTTGTTATAGGCTATGGCCTTCTCCTTTGTAAGGGAAACTATTTCTGTAAGCAAAGGGGAGAACTGAGCGAAATCATTTTCTTTCCGTGCCTTTGACCAGACCATATAGCCTTCGGTGGTGATTGCAGAAAACCGTTGCACAAATTCTTCACTTAAGGCTTTCTCTTTTGTATAGGTTTTATAGTGTAAGCGGACAAGAGCTCTTTCAAAGGCATCTTTGCCACAGCCCGAGGGTGCAGCATCACTTGCATCCATTATGGCAAGAAGATCACCCATCTCAGTACTGCAGGAAAGCCGATGGATCTCCGTGGCGATATATCCTATCTGCCGTCCTCTTTCCTCACTTTCCAATGCTGTCGCATACAATTCCTGGTCCCAGGACAGTACTGCGTTGATATGTTGAAGCATCACCATTTGGCGATCGATAGCTTCTAGGCGTGCGAATGCTTTTTCCTTGGTCATTGATCCTCCTTGGACTTTTCGATTGTAGTCTTGTTGTCCGATTAAGACAACCTGATACAACAAACAACCTGTCCACAATCACTTATGGACAGGCTAATCAAAGGAAACTCACGATAAGCTACAATTGCTCCTTGGAAGCGACGATAGCATTGACCTCGGCGATAAATGCATCAGTTGTCAAACCATTGGCCTGTTTGCCATTACGATATCGTACAGACACCAGGTTCTCGTTCATCTCGCGCTCGCCAACAATCACCATATAAGGAATCTTCAGCGTCTGGGCGTTACGGATCTTCAGATTCATTCGTCCATCACTCAAGTCGGAACTCACTCTCATGCCTGCTTTCTTGAAGACAGCCTCCAAGCTCTTGGCATAATCATAGAATTTCTCCCCAACAGGAATGATCTTGATCTGCTCAGGAGCAAGCCAGGGAGGAAATGCTCCGGCATAATTTTCCAGAAGGACTCCGAAGAATCTCTCGATGGAACCAAGCAAAGCACGATGGATCATGTACGGTTGCTTCTCAGTGCCGTCCTTATCAGTATAGGTCATATGGAAACGTTCTGGCAGGTTGAAGTCGAACTGCACAGTGGACAGTTGCCATTCCCGCCCGATGGCATCCTTGACCTTCAAGTCAATCTTCGGACCATAGAAGGCTCCACCACCCTCATCAACCTCATATTCAAGGCCTTCCTTCTCAATTGCCTTGCGCAACGACTCAGTCGCTGCAACCCATTTTTCCGGGTCACCTACGGAATGTTCCGGCTTTGTCGACAGGTATGCCTTGATATCCTGGAAGCCAAAACAATGAAGCATATGAAGACTGAACCGCAACACTTCGATAATCTCGTCTTCCATCTGCTCATGGGTGCAGAACAAATGCGCATCATCCTGGGTAAATCCCCTGACCCGCATCAGACCATGCAACGCTCCAGCCTTCTCATATCGATATACAGTGCCAAGTTCCGCCCAGCGGCAAGGAAGATCACGATAACTTTTCTTGCTGTTCATATAAATCATGATATGGAACGGGCAGTTCATCGGCTTCACATAGTAGTCGGCCTTGTCCATGACCATGGGAGGATACATGTTCTCCTTGTAAAATCCTAGATGCCCACTGGTCTCCCACAACCAGGCTTTCCCGACATGGGGAGTGTATACCATCTCATAGCCGTTGGCATAATGCTCCTGTCTCCAGAAGTTCTCGATAATCTGACGGACACGAGCCCCCATTGGATGCCAATACACCAATCCAGGCCCCGCTTCCTCATGCAAACTAAAAAGATCAAGATCCTTGCCAAGCTTCCTATGGTCCCGTTTCTCGACGTCTTCCAAGTGCTCCAAGTACAAGCGGAGTTCCTTTGCATTCGACCAGGCGGTGCCGTAGATACGGGTAAGCATCTGGTTTTTCTCGCTTCCCCTCCAATAGGCTCCTGCGATGCTCATCAACTTGAAGGCATCACCACGAAGCTCCTTGGTGGACCCGACATGGGGACCTCTGCAAAGATCGGTGAATCCTCCCTGGTTATAGGTGGAGACCTCCTCCCCCTCAGGAATGGCATCGAGCAACTCTAGTTTGTATTTCTGGTCCTTGAATATCGCTCGTGCCTGATCCCTGCTCACCACGGTGCGGACAAATTTCTTATCTTCCTCAATAATTTTCTTCATCCTTTCGGTGATCTCATCCAAATCCTCATTCACCAACGGACGTGGAAGCTCGAAATCATAATAGAATCCGTCTTCAATTGAAGGTCCGATGGCTATTTGAGCGGTTGGAAACATCTGTAGCACAGCCTCTGCCATGACATGGCTCATACTATGGCGGATTCTGGAAAGTTTCTCCTGTTCCGCGCTCTTTTTTTGGTCTGCCATATCTCAAACTCCTTCCTGCAACAGCAGTATAAAAAAAGCCTTCATGCCTTCACCTTCCCGGCTACGGCAAAAGTTCCGTATTCCCGGCAAGGACGAAAGCATGAAGGTTCTTCATGTTCCGCGGTTCCACCCTGCTTCCTTTCCCCTAAGGAAAAGACTCTCTTTGGGCTTGTATCGTCAAGCAACACGTCCCAACTACTTGTCTCCGTTCGAAGGGCAGCTAAAAAGGGGTTTTCATCAGAAAGCTACCAGGTCTCTCACAGCCAAGGAAACCTTCTCTTTGATAGCAGACTCCAATTACTCGTCTTTCTCAACGCTTTGGAATAAGGATGGTACGTTACCTAAAAATAGTCAAGAGCAAATTTGCTAAGAGCTTATTCAACTATCGAGTATCCTGCATCCCTAAGCACTTGCAGGGCCTTACAGAAATTCCCTTCCTTGATAAGCACATAATCGGTATTGAAGGTAGAGAGAGCAAAAATCCCAATCTGATTGTCCGCTAGCAGTGAGGTGAGCTTGGAAAGAATTCCAACAAGGGAGAAATCAAGCACCCCCTGAATACGAAAGGCTCTCCATCCTTTTTCACAGGCAATGATATTGTGAGGTGTCTTGTCACTCGGACAGACCACAGAGAATTCCTCGTCGGTCTTGCCAACAAAAAGAAATTGATTTGAGAAATCAAGTGCGGAAACATCCTTTACTTTACAAACCGAAAAACCCTGGTTGATGACCTTAAGCTCCATTTTATCATTTTCGCGTCGCCAAAGCCTTTCCACCAGAAACAAGCAGACTTTTTCAAGATGCCTTTGATCCTTGACGGTAAAACGGCTAAGCTTGGAACTATCGATATCCAAGACCCCTACAACCCTGCCTTTGTATATGAGAGGCACCACAAGTTCGCTTCTGGATTGGCTGTCGCAGGCAATATGACCAGGAAACTGGTGGACATCACCAACCAACTGGCTTTGCTTGTGTAAGGCGGCAACACCACAAACACCTTTTCCAAAGGGTATCTCAGTACAGGCAACTTTCCCTTGGAAAGGCCCAAGATGCAAGAGTGGACGATTCTCCTCAGCGAGGTAGAATCCAATCCAGCTCACTTCCTCCAACTCTTGATGCAACAAGGCACATGCATTACTTAAACCAGTAATGCGTTTGAGGACATTACCATCCCAGCACTCAATCAAAGAAGACAACATATCATCAAGGGAATCTTTCATTTGCTCATCGATTTGACAGGAGTGGAAGCCTTGTCCCCTCCACGTAGTTTCATGGCGACGGCAGGCTTCACCACCGTGCCTGGTCCGGCTATGCACCCACCTTCGCAACACATCACTTCAACAATGTCAGCTTCAGGTGCATGTTTTTCCCAGGCCTTCATCAGACGGAACATCTTCTTATCAACACCATTGACGGGAAGTACTTTGACTTGCGGCCCTTTGTAACGGTACAACACACTATTGGCAACACCATTGGAAATCGCAAACCCACGACAATCCTCAAAACTATGAGTATCACCCAAGTCAGCCGTCTGCATCTCCCGCACGTCGACACCCTTGGCGATAAACAGACTCGCAAGCTCGCTGAAGGTAATGACTCCATCAACATTGACATCACGGGCCGCTTCCACTTTCTTGGCAAGGCAAGGACCGATAAACACAGTCAGATTGCCAGGATCCTCTTTTTTGCAAATCTCTGCGGTATACCCCATGGGTGTCTTGGATTCGCTTCGTTTCTCTTTCAAATACTGTAAATGCTTATTTCCAATCTCAAGATAGGCAGGACAACAAGAAGTGGTCATCCAACCCTCCCCCCCTTCTTTTCGTTTCTGGAGTTCGGAGGCCTCATTCCTTGCAGTAACCTCTGCTCCCTTGGAGACCTCGACCACCTTGGCAAATCCGACTTGTAACAAAGCTTCCTTAATCTGACCCAGCGTCCCGGGGAACTGCCCCTCAATCGATGGAGCTATCATCGCAGTGACGGGGGTTGCACCAACAAGCATCTTCACCACTGGAAAAAGACCGGAACGCTCAACAATAGCACCAAAAGGGCAACTCATTGCACATCGGCCACAGGAAATACACATCTTGTGATCGATCTCCACATACCCATCCTCGTTCTTCTTTATTGCCCCGACAGGACAAGCCTCTTCACAGGGAACAGGAATATGGACGACCGCATGAAACGGGCAAACCTCCATGCACTTGCCACAGCGAACGCAACGCTCTTCCATGATATGGGCCTGTCCATGGACAAAGTTTATCGCATCACGTGGACAATTTGCCAAACAAGGACGGGCAAAACATCCTCTGCAGGCATCGCTTATCAAATACTGATCGGGAGGACAAGCGCTACAGGCAGTACTGATAGTAGTCAATATCGGTACGGGAGGTTTGTCCTCGGCAAGAGCTTCCTTCACATATTCCGTCAGTGGTTTGAGCTCGTCATCAAATCGCTCGATATCGATGCCAAGCAAAGCCATAATCCTGTAACGAATCATTGCCCGTTCTTTATAAATGCAACACCGGTTAGGAATCCTATCCTTGGGAATAATAATAAAAGGAATCTTATCAGCATCTTTGTCCAATGTTCCATCAAAGAACCGTTTCAAGACTTCAGTCTGAACACGACGCTTGATCAAAGTATACTGATTGTTCAGTTCAAGCATTCACGGCCTCCGCCAGTAGTTTGCAGAATCTATCCTGATTCACGCCCCCATATATCTTGCCATTTATGGAAATGAAAGGAGGTTTGTTGTTTTGATCTTTCTCATTGGTGTTTCTTTTGCACATATCCAGACAAGAAGAACCCTCGATCACACAGCAAGCCAATACGCTAGGATCAAGAAAATCATTGTACAGCAGCAAGTCCGCACCACCTTGTACAAAACAAGCGGTCCCAACACAAATTTTCACTACAATCTTTTCTCTTTTGTTCATATGAGCTCCTTTCCCTCCCTTACAGGTACTCCTGTGAGGTCTCCTTTAAGTAATTTTCTTCCAGGGCTTTTCTAAGCCGTCCAATAATTGTTCTTCGTATACCAATCTCAGCAGGTATATTGGGATCCTGGTGCGCCTCATTTATTTTTGTCCCCACAATGAAATGCACCTGGTCGCTATCAAGAAGTAAAGTGACGAAACTCTTCACTGCATCATTGGCAAGTAAAGAAACAGGAGTCTTTTGTTCCAACACAGTGGTCACCTTACTTAGAGTCAACATACCTTCAGTCACCAAATCAATCCCTTTCATCGTGGAGGAAGGAGGCACATCTGGTGACCAATGAAGCATATCAACTTTCAGCGGCTCGTTAAATAGGCGGCTAACAATCAAGGCCGTTGTTCCTCCACTTACAATTTTCTTTCCGTTGAAATTCTTTATCTTCTCTCCCAAGAGCTCATCAGTCTCCTTGGTAAAGGGAGGACCGGTAACTACCAGGGTCCGCCGTGGATTACGCACATACACCACCGCGCAGGTGATATCATCTTTTGCAGAAAGCCCATCAAGACTGTAGGCCTTCTGGACTATCTGTTTACTCAGATCATGGCTACTGATAGCAGGGTCCCGCTCAATACACTCCCGGGCATATTCCCGTACCCCTTCCATCCTCCACCCCAAAGGGAGAACCTGCCCCATACCACTTTGGGTTATCCCATCGCTGAACATAATCAGACGATCCCCATTTACCATGGAAAAATGGGAACGCATCAGAATCTCAGCCTTGAACGCCCCTGATCGCTTGAGATCCACTTTCTCCCTGTCCCACTCAAGCAACTTGCTACCACTAAAACGCAACGAAGGGGGATTATCATATTCCACAAAGGAAACTTCTATGTCCTTCAATGAAGGATGGCGGATATCAGCGATGGTGAACGTAGAATAGCTTATCTTCCTCTCCTTGCAGACAGGAAGCGTATTCATGATAATTTTCGCACTATGGGTCAGGTCCATCTCGCTAAAGGAGAGCTTATGGGCCATATGTGCGGTAAGGGATGCAAGGACATTGGCTTTCACTCCACTCCCCAGACCATCACTCAGTGTAGCGACTATCTGGTTGTTCTCAGGATTTTTTGAAAGCAAAAAGACATCACCCCCAATCTTCTGATCATGTTTGAATATCTGCGCGTAATCCACGTCGATAAAAATATCGTTCATGTAAGGTCCTGTTGTTCATCTTTCGAGAACCCGTTCTCGTCATCATTGCTGGGGGAAGGAATCTTGAATGCATCAATAAGGCTGTTCAGCATTATCTCGGTGTCAGCGGCATTCTCTCCAAGCAAACTGGCAATCTGCTGGACCGTCGCCAAGTTTTTCTGGATAACATCCTCAGCTTTCTTCACTACTGTCTCACGCCTTACCGTCGGGCTGGTCACATCCTCGAAGATGGCACCCACAAGATGCTGGCTTTCCACAGTAAAGAAGGTTACCCGCAAAAATTTATCATTATAGTGCAACCGATACTGGTTGGTTGTTCCTCCACTGGTGAACTGTTCCCTGAACTTGTCGAAGAAGGGCACAAATCTTTCCAGAGGCAGACCTTCCACCATATTGAGCATATCACTTTCCACCGTAAAATCGACATCACCAAAAAGCATCAGGAACCCTTCATTGCAATCATGGATCTTCAATTGCGCATCAACAATCACCACCCCCATGGGAATGGTTCGGAGCAATACGTCAATTTTGCTCTGGGCTTCCTTCCTCATCTTGGTGACACACATTTCAGGTTCGGCCATTCCATCCAGATAAGCGATAGTCATCTCGCGACAACTGTTATACCCACAGCCACCACAGTTCAACTCATCACTTTTGCTGTTCTTACCAAGAAAATGCAATGCATTCTGAATCTCCTCTTCGGTATGCCTTGATGTAAACGGACTTCTTGTTGGAGGTTCCTCATGTTGCCTTTCAGCCAGTTTGAGAATACTGTACCCTTCCTTAACCAAACTATCAACAAAGTCAGGAGGAGGAACAAAGGTGTTTTTTTCTTCCATCCGTTCTTGGGTAAAACGGGAAGCGTTACCTTTCTTGTCTGCAGAGGAACGGTCCTTCTCGCATCCTGGTCCGTTGATGCACCCCCCTTCGCAACAAAGCAATTCCAAGAAGGATTGATATGCAGGAGAATCCTTTTTTTTCAAGTTTTTCAGGGTTCCGATGATAGAGTCGGTACCGCTAATAGCCACGGCATTGGTCTGAAAAGGATCCTTGCCCCAGATAAGAGAAGCTATCATACCACCCTCAACGGGATAAAAGGAAGTCGATCCCGCACTGCAGGGTACAAAGGAGGGAACCGATGATAAATCCATGGCATCCAGGTCAATATGAGCCTGGGACAGCCAAGAATGGAGTTCCCCGAAGGTCAAGGCAAAATCAGGATACCCGGGAGTCTCGTCCGCCTCCACCTTCTTGGCGATGCAGGGTCCGATGAACACTATACCGATATCATCGCCATACAAATGGCGAAGAAAAGCACTATGACATTGCAAAGGGGAAGGTATCGGCATAAGCTTGTCATTGAGATCCGGATAATATTTATGGACCAACTGGACCACAGAAGGACAAGCGGTGCTGATGAAGGGACATTTCCCGTCGTGGGCCCTGGCATAGGACTCAATACTTGCATTGACCAGGGCGGCACCTATAGAGGTTTCGCTGATATCAGAAAAGCCCAATTGCTTCAAGGCAACAAGCAAAGCCTTTTCCTGGCCAACAAATTCCGATGCAAATGAAGGAGCTAATGAGACATATACCTTTTTCTTACTTTTAAGGAAAAGCTGAACCCTTGCCAAATCATTCCTAATCTTTTTCGCATGAGCAGGACAAGTATCCACGCAATGACCACAATAGATGCATCGGTCCTTGACCACCACAGCCGAGCCATCCTTGACCTGGATGGCCTTCACAGGGCAATTCCGAACACATTTATAGCAATCCCTGCATTCTGTCAGCTCAGTATAGATTGGATAAATCATTTCTTCTTGGCTTCCCCGTCCTGTTTTGCAATTGCCTCCGCGAGCAAGTCCACAACACAATCACTTTGAATCCCCGAATAAGAGATTCCATTTATTTTGATATTTGGACCGGTAGAGCAAGCACCAAGACACAAATGTCCCACAAGATTCACTCTGTCCTCCAAATGATTCTCCTTGATATACGACTCCAAATTCAAAAGTGCTTGGGAATTCCCACGTGCAAAGCAGGAACTTCCCATACATAACTCCACCTCGATTTTTTCCATAGCATCATCCTTTGGTTCAATACAAGGTATCCTATTTTTCTGCACAAGTCAATCAAAACATGATTTTAATGTCACGAATAATCCATTTTAGGGGAGCTTATTATTATAATTGATGATTATAAAATAACAACATTCACATTAAAATGAAAAAATGGGAAATATCAAATTCATCTCTTTCTTTTTAATCAGACATTTTCCGTTTTACTTTCGCTGACAATACTGCAAAACTCACCGCCAAGTCCGTACGCTGCAGCACTATGTCACCCGGCACCTTGATGTCCACTGGTGCGAAATTCCAGATAGCAAGAATTCCACTTTTGACAAGAAGATCTGCAACATCCTGGGCACTTTGGGCAGGTACCGCGATAATTGCAATATGAATTCGGTTTTCCAAAACAAAGGAAGGTAATTTCTCCATCGAAAAGACAGGAACCTCACCAAGGAATGTACCAACTTTTGCCGTATTCAAATCAAATGAGGCGATAATCTTGAGCCCGTAGCCGTCAAAACCTTCATATCGCGCCAACGCCGAACCAAGATGCCCTGAACCGACCAGAATGGCCTCACTGCTATTATCCCATCCCAGTTGCTCTTCAAGCATAGCAATCAGAGCCTCGACTTCAAAACCGATTCTCGGTCTTCCTTCAATTCCCGTACAAGAGATATCCTTACGGACCTGAATGGGTTTCAATCCCAGTTCATTGGCCAACATGGTGGCGCTGATATGAATCATACCCTGTTTTTTATAGAGCTTAAGCAAGCGAAGATATGAAGGAAAACGTTTGATGGTGGGAATTGGTATCTGCATCTCAGGTTCCAAGCAAGGCATGGTAGACTTTATCGATGACCGCCCGAGAAGTGGACGCCCCCGCTGCAAGCCCGATTTTCTCATATGAACGCATCTCCTCCGTCACACCCCCTTCGTTCTCAATATGCCATACTTTCTTTTTCTGACATTGAAGTAGATTCACCAATGCATTGGTATTGGCGCTGTTCCTGCCTCCCACCACAATCACTGCATCGCAAAGCCTGCCAAGTTTGAGCACAGCCTTCCGTCTCTTGAGGGAACTGGGACAGATTGCATTGGCAAAAAAAACGGAATAACCTTTTTTTACCAACACATCACAAATGTTTTGGTAAGGCTCAATCTCAAATGTGGTCTGTACAAACACAGCGTAATGCTCGGTATATGAGAGCCGAGAGACATCCTCGGCTTTCTCAAGGATTATGACAGGCACATTCCTGACCTGGCTCATCGCCTTCATTTCATCATGATCCTTATCCCCGACAAGGATAATCTTATGAGTTGAAGACAGGGTACGAATCATTTCGATGTTCCTTTTTACGATTGGGCAAGTCGCATCACAAATGGCAAAACCCGCATCAATGAAGGATTGCCTGATCTCGTCGCCAACCCCATGCGCCCTGATGACCACCGTCCCCACTTCCTGTCCTATGGGACTTGAAATAATCTTCAACCCTTTCTTGGAAAATAAAGAACATACATCAGGATTATGAATCAATGCTCCAAGACTATAGACAGGACCCTTGCTGGAGCTCAGGGTGGAATTTGCCAAATTAATCGCCCTGGCGACTCCTCCACAATAGCCTATAAAATCGGAAAGTATCACTTGCATAACCCAAGTATAACAAAAAGCCGCCAAAAGGACGAACCCCCTGGCGGCAGACATTATTTGAAAAACAATTATTTCTTCTGAGTCTCTTCTTTCTTTACCTTATGCTTGTTCTGTCCTTCAGTAATCCAATTGAGGAATACAGGGGCGATGAAGTTGGAACTGAACGTGCCAACAATCACACCAAAGATCATGCAGATGGCAAACAACTTGATATCTCCGGAAGAGAAAACAGCAAGTGGAATGATAGCAAGCAAGGTTGTGAGGGAGCTCATCAGGGTTCGGCTCATGCTCTGGGTCACCGACCTATCAATCAACGCGGGCAAACCAGCATCTTTTGACAAGGTCAAATTCTCACGAACACGATCGAAAATGACGATGGTGTTATTCAAGGAATATCCGATGATGGTAAGCAAGGCGGCAACAGTGGTGCTTGAGAATTCCAAACGGAACAGGCTGATGAAACCTAGCAACATGAACACATCATGCATCAATGCGATGATAGAGCTCACTGCATAGGCAAAACGGAACCTGAACCAGATGTAGACAAGAATCAGGGCCAAGGCTACTAAAATGGCAAGAACTGAGGAACGAAGCAAGGAGGAACTGAATTTAGGCCCCACATAATCACTCTGAAGAACCACCACGTTCCCTGCACCAAAAGTACTTTCCAAACAAGCAGTCACCGCACTCTCCAATGAAGACTGCGTATCATCATCCTTCATGCCGACACGAATCTGGAACACCTGGTCACTTGCAACTCCTACAGTCTGGATCTTCACGTTACCTAGAGAGGAGAGGGCGCTACGTACCTGATCAATGGAGACCGACCCTCCATTAGCAAAATTCAGGACGGTGGCATCACCGCTCAAGGTTGCAGGAAAACCATATCCGCTAACCAAGGTGCTTGTCTTCAAAGAACCATCCAACGCAATCGCGCTAATCTTACCTATCTTGTTCAAGGCGGTAGCCAAGTCAGCTGCTGTCGGATATGTTGCACTATCCATAACATAGCTCTTCACCCCACCCTCACCACGGACTTCAAGCGTCAAGGATGAGGAAGCAATGGAAAGGATGGCACTCTCAGCACCACCATAGGTCACTGACAGACCAGCGGGAGCGAGTTGGATTCTTTCTCCGAGACCACTCTCAAAGTCAATCCCACGGTTAAACCCACCAAAGACTATGAAGCTGACAAGACCGACGACCAACAGCACTACTGCCAAAAGGCAGGAATACCAGCGGAATTTAATTACTGGAATATCTTTCTTTGCCATATTAGTTTTTCCTCCAGCCGATATACAACTTTGCACCTTTCTTATCTGTCACCGTCGCATCCATAATCAGATGGGAGACAAACAAAGCGGTAAACACCGAGCTAACAATACCGATAGTGAGGGTATTGGCAAATCCCTTGACCGCCGAGGACCCAAGCTGGGACAGAACCACTGCGGCAATGATAGTCGTAATGTTGGAGTCCATGATTGTCCAGAAGGCTTTGTTGTAACCAGCCTTAATTGAAGCCTGAGGGGTCTTCTTTTGCTTCAGCTCTTCCTTGATTCGCTCATAAATGATGACATTGGCATCAACGGCCATCCCGAGGGTCAACACCAAACCTGCGACACTGGTAAGTGTCACAGTGAAATTGAAAGCGGAAAGCACGCTGACCATAATCACCAAATTAAACAACAAAGCCAGGTCTGCAACCAGTCCGGCGAGACTGTAGTAAGCCACCATGAACACCATCACCAGAATCAAGCCAATAAGCAAGGCCTTGAAACCAACGGCAACCGAATCCTCTCCAAGGGTTGCTCCTACACTCTGCTGGCTGGAAACGGTCAATTCAATCGGCAAAGCTGCAGTCCTTAGCACAATAGCTAAGTCATTAGCCTCATCCGCACTGAAACCACTAATCTGTACACTATTTCGGATGGCTTCATTGATGGTCGCCATTGCCTTGACATTGCCATCCATGACCACTGCCATCATCTTGCCCACATTGGTGGAAGTAAGTTTATAGAACAAGTCGCCCCCAACTGTATCAAGCTGGAAGTTAACAACAGGTTTGCCGGTGATACCATCAGTGGAGGTCGTTGAGCTCTCAAGATGCTCACCATCCAAACCAATCTCCTCATCAAGCACGACAAAACTCTTCAGTTCGTCAATACCATAAGCATCACTTACATAATACCCAGTGGCGATTTTACCCGCAGGAAGGAAAGAAGGTTGCTTGATGGCACCACTATCGGTATACACCTCGCTTGGATTCTCCTTGAAGTAGGACTGCAACTGCGTTGTAAGATCGGAATCAACCATCTGGAAAGTCAAAGAGCCCTTGCCACGAAGAAATGAATTGACCCTCTCTGGATCGGAAGCACCTGGAATCTCAATGAGAATCTGATCGGACCCTTGAAGTCTAATCTCTGGCTCGCTAACACCGAACTGGTCAATACGTTTCTGCAAAATCTCAATATCCTGATTGACAACCTGGGTGACTTCACTACCGGAAACAGCAGACCCTTTCTTTGCCTCATAGCTCGCCACATCAGCATCAAGCAAGATACTCATGCCACCACGAAGGTCAAGCCCAAGTTGCAAAGCCTTGTTGGAAAGCGCCTTCATATTGACAAGCTCCGTGCGATAATAACCCTCGCTGGCATCAAACATATTCTGCTCTGAATAGAAGCCACCAAGTAAAGCAGAGACAGTCCAGGCCTTGGGTTGGGATTGTTTTGAAGCCTTGTAGTTGTCTTTGGCAGTTTTTTTCAAGTAAGCATACTCGCTAGGAATGGCAGCATCGCTGTCACTGACTACGAGATCCTTAAGGGCACGTAAATCACGAGAAGCTTGTCCCCGTGCGTACTCTTTAATCTGCACATTCGAGCCTGTTGCCAGGTCTTTGGTAGCTTGCGGTACAAACCAGTACCACTTGATAGTAGGATATAAGAAAAACCCACAAATCAAGACCACCAGAAGCACAATGACCAGACGACTCCGTTTTTTCATGATATTCTCCAGATGTCAATTATAGATTACTTATTTAGTTTTGTCTGACTTTTCAGGCTCTGCTGTCTCTACTATAGGCTCAGAGGTTTTTGTTTCTTCCTCATTCGAAGGAGCCTCGACCTTCTCAACCTTTTCCTCTTCTTTCTTGGACTTGGAAGGAGCTACCTTGGCCTTGCTGTCTACAACCGCATTGATGGCGTTCTTGGTGAACTCAATACGGGTGTTGTCATCAACTTTGACTACCACGGTACTTTCCTTGACTGCGACAACGGTCCCATGGATTCCTCCAATGGACACGACCTTATCACCTTTCTTCATACGGCTAATCATTTCCTGAGCTTCTTTGTCCTTCTTCTTCTGAGGACGAATCATCAAGAAGTAGAAAATGACAATGATAAGACCGAACGTGACAAACGTCATCGTCATGGAACCAGTGGTGCTCTGTCCAGTGGATTCTGAAGTAGCCATGGCATTTAACAAGAATGTAAGCATATAGAGTCCTCGCTTTTGTTGGATTACCTAGGAAAACGGCATACATTCCCATTTTTCCAAGTATCGAGAAAAGTACCACGCTTTGGCTATGCTAGTCAAGTTTTGATAAGGCAACGCGGTAGTTTAAAACAAAAAAAGGGCCGCAAGATGTTTCACCTACGACCCTTTTAGTGTAATCCTTACGATTACATCATACCGCCCATACCACCTTCACCACCGGCTGGAGCTGCTGGAGCAGCAGCTGGAGCTGGAATATCAGTGATAGCACATTCCGTGGTCAAAATCAGAGCAGCAATGGAAGCTGCATTCTGCAAGGCACTGCGGGTAACCTTTACAGGGTCCACAATACCACTCTTGACCATATCAACCCAAGTCATGGTCTCTGCATCAAAACCGATACCAGGCTTGGAGTTCATGCACTTATCGGCAATGATGGAACCATCAACACCCGCATTCTCTGCAATCTGGCGAATTGGTTCCTCCAAAGAGCGACGGACAATCTTGTAACCAACTTTCTCTTCCTCAGTGAAGGAAGCAAGATTAATCTCACCCATGGCTTTTGCCGCCTGAGCAAGAGCGACGCCACCACCTGGGATGACACCCTCCTCAATAGCAGCACGGGTAGCACTCAGGGCATCTTCCACCCTGTGCTTCTTCTCCTTGAGCTCAACCTCTGTCGCTGCGCCAACATTCATGACGGCAACACCACCAGCAAGCTTCGCAAGGCGTTCCTGCAACTTTTCCTTGTCATAGTCACTGGTTGTCTCACCAATCTGATTCTTAATCTGCGCAATGCGATCCTGAATATCTGAACTCTTGCCGTTGCCATTGATAATGGTAGTATTCTCTTTCTCGACCTTGACACTCTTTGCACGACCAAGCTGAGCAAGCTCGGTATTCTCAAGCTTCATGCCAAGTTCTTCGCTGACAACCTGTCCTCCGGTAAGGATGGCGATATCCTCAAGCATCGCCTTGCGGCGATCCCCAAAACCAGGAGCCTTGACAGCAACCACATTGAGAGTGCCACGGACACTATTGACAACCAAGGTCGCCAAAGCCTCGCCATCCACATCCTCTGCAATAATCAGCAAAGGCTTGCTGGATTGAGCAACTTTCTCCAGCACGGGGAGCAATTCCTTCATGTTGGAAATCTTCTTGTCATAAATGAGAATATAAGGACTATCCAGTACAGCGGTCATGGTATCCCTGTTATTGCAGAAATAAGCTGATAGATACCCACGGTCAAACTGCATACCCTCCACATAATCGGTTGAGGTTTCGATAGTCTTTGATTCCTCAACGGTGATGACACCATCAAGACCAACCTTCTCCATTGCATTGGCAATCTCGTCACCAATGGTGTGGTCATTGTTGGCGGAAACAGAAGCGACTTGTGCAATCTCTTCTTTTTCCTTAATGGGGGTAGCGATCTTCTTGATCTCGGCTATCGCATCAACAACTGCCTTGTCGATACCACGGCGGATACCCATCGGGTTGACCCCAGCGGCGACACTCTTCATACCTTCCTTGGTGATAGCCCAGGCGAGTACAGTCGCAGTAGTGGTTCCATCACCAGCAACATCGTTGGTTTTTGTGGCTACTTCCTTGAGAAGCTGAGCACCCATGTTTTCAAACGGATCCTCAAGTTCTACTTCCCTAGCCACGGAAACACCGTCCTTTGTTACAGTAGGAGCACCATACTTCTTGTCCAAGACAACCAAACGGCCTTTAGGGCCGAGGGTAATCATGACAGCGTGAGAAATCTTCTCAACACCTCTTACCAGAGACTTTCGAGCCTCTTCATTGAATTGTAATTGCTTTGCCATGTTATTTTAACCTCTCAAGCATAATGATTTCGTTTAAGGCAACAACTTCTGCCGTGTTGTAATCTACTAATTTTTTTACTAAGAAGCAAGAGAAAATTTTCTTTCCAGTAAAAATTGGGAGACTATTTCTTTTCACATTTTCACAATAGAGAAAGAAACACTTCTTATTCCCAACACTATATTGTTTCAAGCCTTTCCCGAAGCAAAAGAATCTTTTAGATCACAAAATGACAGAGAGTATCCCTCCAAGCAAGCAAGCAAGCAAGTTGGAAAGAAAATTAACCATATCGTTGTCCATCCAAGGAAGGCCTCTTCTGAGCTCAAACTTTATCCCTTTTTCCTCGCTGTACTCTGTAAGCCGGTCATGAATATGGTCATAATAGCAAGCTTGGACGGTACATCCAAGAAAACTGTCGAACACAGAACCTAGGAAACCGGAGATGGTTACGATAGCCATCAAAAGGAAACCAGGGGCGCTAGGTGCAAAGAAATTGGAGAACCAGCACAAGGCAATCACAAAGGAGGCGATAAAGCCGCTGAGCATTCCCAAG
>JBAXZS010000024.1:0-17093 GCA_041670175.1 Sphaerochaetaceae bacterium
CTGATGCCGACTTCCTTGTTCACAGCCACCGACAATCCATCCAAAGCAATGGTGGTGGGAACCAGGCCACCTGCAATTTCAGCATCCTTCAGCTCTCTGCTGGAACCTGCCAGGCTCAACGTTCCAGCCTGGAGCTGCTTGATACCCACCGAGGAACCGAGAGTCTCATAACTAATCTTGCTTGAGGGATTCCCCTGTTCAAAGGCGGGAATCGCACTGGCGATAATCGGAGCTACGGTGGAGGAACCACCAAAAGTGTAATTTTTGACTGCCACGTTCTTCTCTGAAGCACCTCCAGCAAATACCGAGGCCATAGCCAAACTTACGAGAATCATTACTATTTTTCTTTTCATTCTAAAATCCTCCATTGGATTTATCCAGATGGTATGAGGTAAGTATGAGGAAAAATGAAGGAAACTATGAAAAAAGTATGAAAAAAAGTAAAACTTCCGCCGAATTTGCCTGCAATAGCAAGAATCATGAAAGACTTGAATCCCTTTTTTGATATACTACGAAAAAATGGAGGTATGCAGCAATGGAGCGAAATATTGCAATTGTCAAAGAAGCAATACATTATATCGAGACACATCTGCAGGAGAAAATCGACTTGGAGATAGTCGCCAAGTCCGTCCATTATTCAAAATACCATCTGCATCGGATGTTCACAAATTCGGTGGGTCTTACGCTCCATGAATATGTCCAGCGGCGCCAATTGACAGAAGCCGCGAAGTCGCTGGTCTTCTTTGACAGGCCAATCCTTGATATCGCGCTTTGTGCGGGATATGAGAGCCAGCAGTCGTTTTCCGCCATTTTCAAGGCGATGTATAAGAAGACGCCGTATCAATACAGGACAGATGAGGAGTTTTATCCCTTGCAACTAAGATATCACTTGCTTGAGGAGCCTCTCCCTGCCAAAGCGGATGATGATCGGCAAAAAGACATTGTTTTTGCGACCATGGAGGATATTCCCCTCTGGATGGATCTGGTCCGTCTCGTCGTGGATGGCTTTCCTTGCCTTAAGGAAGAGTCATACAAGAAGCTGTTGAAGAAAAACATAAAGGACGGAAGAGCCTTGATTATGAAGGAGGAAAAAATCGCCATTGGCATCATGGTCTTTAATTACAATACCGGCAGTATCGACTTTTTAGGCATCCATCCCCAATACAGGAAACAAGGCATGGCAAAGACCTTCTTGCAAAAGGTCATGGACGAATATCCTTCAGTGAAGGAGATAAGCATCACCACCTTCCGTGAAGGTGACAAAGCGGATCCCGGTTATAGGAAAACATGCAAGGAGCTCGGATTCACTGAAGCGGAACTGCTTGTTGAGTTTGGATATCCGACTCAAAAGTTCATACTCCACAAGCAACATTAGGAAAGAACCCTCATGCCAGAAGAAAATAATGCCCTCGATCAAGATTTCACTCGCATCTTTCTAGTGCGTTTTGCCCTACCCACCATCGTCATGATGATTTTCCTGGGTCTGTATACTCTTGTCGACACAATCTTTGTCTCTCGTTTTGTAAACACCAACGCCCTTTCAGCCCTCAATATCGTATGTCCTGTGATCAATATCATTGTAGGACTTGGCACCATGCTGGCAACCGGAGGCAGCGCAATCATCGCTCGCAAAATGGGATTAGGTGATGCACAACGAGCTCGGCAGGACTTCACCCTTATAGCAATCGCAGGCGCAATCCTGGGAATTATAATAGCCATTTTGGGTTCAATCTTCCTCGACACCATAATCAGGGCCCTTGGCTCAAGTGAGATTCTCTACCCCTATTGCAAGTCCTATCTGTCAGTCTTGCTGTTTTTTACCCCGGCAAGCATTTTGCAAGTGCTTTTCCAAAACCTCATAGTCACCGCTGGATGTCCCGGCTTTGGCCTGGTCATTTCCCTTGGAGGCGGAGTGCTTAACGTCATCCTCGATTATGTCTTCATGGTTCCTCTGAACATGGGTATCGCAGGTTCCGCGTTGGGGACGGGAATCGGTTACCTGGTCCCCGCACTACTCGGCATCACCTTCTTTCTTCACACAAAGGGTCCTCTGAAATTCTGCAAGCCTGCCTGGCATCTCAAGGTCCTTCGAGAAAGTTGCTCCAATGGCGTTTCGGAAATGGTGGGACAACTCGCAACAGCCATCACCACCTTCTTGTTCAATAGGGTGATGATGCGTTTTCTCGGGGAAAACGGAGTGGCGGCCATAACCATACTCATTTACTCCCAGTTCCTGCTTTCTGCCTTCTATCTGGGATTTTCCATGGGAGTGGCACCGATTATCAGCTATAACTATGGAAGTGGCAATCATTCAAGATTCACGAAAATATATCACTTCTGCCTGGAATGCATCGGTTCCACTTCAATTCTTGTCTTCATATCCGTTCTCCTGTTCGGCTCTTCCCTGATAAGCGTTTTCTCCCCAAAGGGAACAGAGGTGTATGAGATAGCAAGGAGGGGATTCCTCATCTTTTCCTTCTCCTTTCTGTTCTGCGGCTTCAACATCTTCTCATCTTCCACTTTCACCGCTTTATCGAATGGAAAAGTCTCCGCGATCATCTCCTTCTCACGTACTTTTGGATTCCTCGCTCTTGCCTTGTTGATACTCCCTCGATTTCTCCAAATCACGGGAGTATGGCTGGCTGTCCCTCTGGCTGAATTCCTGACGTTGTTGCTCTCAATCGCCCTCACCTTGCATAACAACAAAACGTACCACTTCTTCAAACAATCCGGCAGATAACAAGAAATTGCACACGAATCTCAATCAACTTTCCTTTCAATTACCAAATCAAGAAAATGGGAGCTCACTGTCCACTGAGAGAGATCGCTTTCCCTGAACAGGGTCCTCAGTTCCCTGGATGTCCAACTTGCCCTGATTGAGTTCCTCCATGCTTGGGCCATGCTTGGTCCGAGATGCATACAGGCGAGGCGCACAACCATCTGCTCCACAAGAGTAAGATTGCGCTTGCTGTCAACAATGAAAACCCTCCCTGTGGGTTTCAGCACTCGGTCAATATTCATGAACACAGAGGAGGGGTCATCCCAATGATGAAGTGAGTCACGGGAAATCACCGCATCAAAGCTGGCAGCAGCAAAGCGGGACAAATCCTCTGCAAATCCCTGAAGATACTCGGTCCTCTTTTGGAGTCCTTCCTTTTTTGCATTCTTTTGTGCAGCACGAATCATATCGGGAGAGGCTTCAATCGCAATGAGAGTCATATCATTTTTAAGTTTGAGGAGCTCAAGCCCAGCCCAGCCAGGCCCCGGACCAAGTTCAAGAATCCTTGCTTTTGCAGGAAGGGACAACGAGAAAGCAGCATCCCTTGCGAACCGCTGATACTCGGTTGCAAGATGCAGGTACATTCTTTGACCATATTCCTCAGCGGTCAGTCCTTCCTTGTCAAGAATCGCTCCCCCCTCAGGAATTCTGTTTTCCCTTGTTGAGCTTCGAATTATCGTCACAATGAGAATCATACCGGATACAAGGAAAAGCGAACGTTGGAGGGGATACGCAATCGAAGAGACAGCCTCTGATTGGACCAGGACATCCCAAGCGGCTCCGACCCCCCAGAAAAAAGGAAAGATGACAAGAATGTTATTGGTCATCGCCACAAAAACAGCATACAAGAGCCCTACAAAAAACAGCTTGCCGAATTCAGGCTGAAAGCCTGCATGGTGAAGCGAATAGAAAATCGCAGTCACCACAACTCCAACGACCGGTCCAAATGAACGGGAAAAGGCCGTTCTGATGAAGGAATAAAAGACAATGCACTCAAAGACCCCTGCAAGCAGGATATAAAGGATTTCTTTCCAATGTGCGACAAACCTGAAGTCTGAGGGAAGAGGACTTTTTTTCATGAATACAGCTACCAACATCAGTGAAAGCAGAAGATTTCCCAGAAGAAACAGGTACCATCGTTTTGTTGTCAGACCAAATTCCTCCCAATTCCCTTCGTCCTTCATGCAACTTAGTGGATAAAAAAGACCAGCAACAAGAATCATCAAAACGTCCCTGATAATAATCCCAACCGGATTTTCCTCAGACAAAGGAATCATTAAAAATGATAACACAACAACCCCAACACCGGTACAGAAGGCTTTCAAGGTGATGGCCTGTGGATTCCAAAAGAAAACTTTTTTCATTTTTCTACCTGTGCTCATTAGTGTCTCCATTATACAAGATATATATATACAATCTAGAATATAATACTAAAAAAATTATAGTGAGGAGAGGACTTCACGAACCCATGCCAATTCTCCCTCAAGCCTGAATCGGGCATGGGAGAAAATGAAACGGCTTTCCTCAGGGACCTGTGGTTTGGCAAGGGTTTCCTCTTCATGCTTACGAAGATATTCAAGACTGCTCTCAAGGCCCTCCACTCGTTTTTCCAGATATCCCCTAACCTCTTCCCTTGGTAAGTCCTGAAGGAATGCGATGCCTATATCCAAAGGGCTCGTTTGTCTGCTTGTATCCTGCCAAAGCTCACGAAGAAGTCTCAGATATTCCCTTTCCCCTGTCTTGGTAATTGTGTAGACAATTCGGGAAGGACGATGTGAGGTGGATTCCTGAGTCTCTGCGGTCACAAAACCCTCTTTCGCCAGACCCTCCAGGGCAAAATAAATCGAGCCGAAGGCTATATCGGTCCAGTCACCCATCTCCTGCTCGATGATTCGCTTGAGTTCATATCCATACAGAGGTCCTCTTCTGAGAATGCCAAGTATGACTGCTTTCACCGACATAGAAACTCCATATACAAGCTTGTATAATAAAACCATGGACCATGTCAATATACAAAAGAAAGATTTTTCATCTTGCGTGAAAGCCAGCTTCTTTGTACTGTATGCATATGAGCCAGTTACGATACAACCCCCTGAGGGGTATCTGGGTCGAGATCCTTCAATCGTCCTCGTTGCCCACCCTCCTCCCCATGGAAAAAACCGGTATTCACCAAAAGGAAGAGCTATCGCCTTTCGCCTCGGTCGAAGGTCTGTTCCGTTTGCAATGCGAGCAGCTGTTTATGGAGAGTATTCCTTGTCCTGAAGGTCTTTCCGCACAGGTCCTGGTCCAGGCGGCCCAAAGAGACAATACCATTTGTTTCCTTTACCAACGAGGAGCAGACCTTCTTTTGATGGGGAACACTCAAATTGATACTGTTGCAAGCGAAGAGCTGAAAAGGCAAAGCGAATATTACAAGCGCAAGGGTTCATTGCTCCTGCATGATTATGCAATGAATGAGATGGGACAAGGAAAACGTATCGTTGCAGAAAATGAGCAATTTCTTGCAGTGGTCCCTTATTGGAGTGAAAGCGCATATGAAATCCTGATTCTTCCCCGTTTTGAGAAGATGCACACCCTGCTCGATATCGACGAACTCTTGCTTGCTTCTCTCATTAGAAAAACAGAGGCCTTGTATGACAAGTTATGCGGTTCACCTTGCGGCTATATGCTCGCTCTCTACCAGAGTCCTCAACAAAGTTCGTCATTCCATATCCATATTGTTCCCAGCATCAAAAAAAACATGCAATTTTGCCAAGGATATGAGATACTGGTGAGACATTGCGTTTCCATAACGGCCGAACAAGCGGCGTTATTCTTACAAGAGGGGAAAAATGGCAACAATCACTCAAATTAACCAAGGATTGCTTCATGATCAATATGAGGCGCTCTATGGCAAGCGATACGACACGGAGGCGATGGACCAGAGGATGGTCCATCTGCTTTTGGAACATGAACGGTTATTCGGCGAGAATGATGTATCGCTCTTCTCCACAGCGGGACGAAGCGAGCTTGGAGGCAATCATACCGACCATAACCTGGGGTGTGTCCTGGCTGCCACCATCAATTTGGATACCATTGCAGCCGCATCAAAACGGGAGGATTCCCTTGTACGGCTTTCCAGCGAAGGCTTTCCCACCGTTGAGGTCGATATCACGGACCTGTCTATCCACCCGGAGGAAAAAAACACCACAGTCGCACTTGTCAGAGGTATCGCTGGTGAATTTAAGAAAAACAACATACCCATATCGGGCTGGAATGCCAATACAACATCGCGAGTACTTAAAGGATCAGGACTTTCCTCCAGCGCTGCAATCGAAGTGCTTTGTTGTACTATCTTCAATCACTTCTTCAACCAGGATAAACTCTCCCCGGTAAAAATGGCACAGATGAGCCAATACGCAGAGAACACTTATTTTGGCAAGCCTTCCGGCCTTCTTGACCAGTTGGGATGCGCCTATGGGGGAATCATCGGTATCGATTTCAAAGATACAGCCGAACCCAGGATCAGCCCCGTCGATGTCAATTTTCAGGAATATGGCTATGATCTGGTCATTGTGGATACCCATGGGAACCATGCCGACCTGACTGGTGAATATGCGGCGGTACCCTCGGAGATGAGACAAGTGGCGACTTTTTTTGGAAAAAAACAGCTTCGCGAGGTTGCCTACCCACAGTTTATAGAGAACATACCTGCAATACGCAAGGAATTACAGAATGACCGTGCGGTGCTCCGTGCCTTTCATTTCTTCCAGGACACCCAGCGGGTTGGTCTTATGCTCAAGGCCTTGGCGGACAAGGATATCGACAGCTACCTGAAATTGGTGAATGAGAGCGGGGAAAGCTCGTTCTGTTTTCTCCAGAATGCCTACGCCATCTCAGATGCAAAAGAACAGGCCGTTCCCCTTGCCTTGGCATTAAGTAAGGGAATACTCAATGGAAGGGGCGCCTGTCGTGTACATGGAGGAGGATTTGGAGGAACCATCCAGGCCTATGTACCTCATGATATGCTTGACAAGTACAGAAAGGCCATGGACGGAATGTTCTCCAAGGGATCGGCGACCCTGATAGCGATCCGCACCAGAAGCACCTGCGCCCTGTGCGATTAGTTACTCGAACAACTGATGATAATCGCTTCCAATCTCCTGATAGACCGACTTCATCTCCAGAAGCGCCTTCAATGATGAGGGCACTTCCACTTTTCGTCCGATAAGAGGCTCGACAATGGTGTTGAATTTCGCAGGATGTGCAGTGGATACCACGATGGAACCAACATTGGGGAACATATCCCTGCGCACCCGTTCAGCTGTCGCGGTATGGGGACAAAGCACATAGCCGCAAGACTGGTATACTTCCCTGATTGTCCTTTTGATTGTCTCATCATCCACGCAGGTGGCGCTGACCATCCGCTTGAAGTTGTCAAAGCAGGGATACAGGTTCAAAAGACGCTCCATATTGCTCGGCGAACCCACATCCATGGCATTCGCCAGGGTCGCGATGCTCTTCTCCCCTTTGTAGATACCATTCTGAAGATAATCGACGATGGTATGGTTGGCATTCAAGGCCAGGGAAATCCTCTCAATCGGAGCACCCATGGTAGAAGCCCAATAGGCACCGGTGCAATTGCCCACATTCCCTGAGGGGATGATGAAAACCGGCCTTTTGCCATAGACCGACTTGAACAGATAGGAGGCGTACACATAGTACACGCTCTGGGGCAGCAACCTTCCCAAGTTGATGCTGTTGGCGCTGGACAAACCCCATTCCTTGGACAACCTCTCGTCCATGAAAGCATCCTTGACCATCTTCTGGCAGTCATCGAACGAGCCATCCACCTCATAGCTTGCGATGTTGTCGCCCCAGCAGGTGAGCTGTTTTTTCTGCCTCTCGCTTACCCTCCCCTTGGGGAACAGGACCTTCACCCTGATGCCCTTGCGATTATGGAAGGCGGCGGCTACAGCGCCACCGGTATCCCCGCTGGTCGCAACCAGAATGGTCAGCTTCCTGTCGTGTTTCATAAGAAGTCGCTCCATGGAACAAGCAAGGAACCTAGCTCCAAAATCCTTAAAAGCGGAAGTCGGCCCATGAAAAAGCTCAAGGACCATCTGCTGTTCGGCAATCGGGTTGAGTACAACGGGAAAATTGAACGCCTCCATACAGATCTCGGCCAGATCACCCTGGAGGATGTCATCCTCAAAGAACGGGGAAAGCACCTCAAAAGCAAATTCAGGATAACTGGAAATATCATTAAAAGGCACTGAACGCAATGTGGGAAAAGACTCAGGAACGTACAGGCCCCCATCCTCGGCCAGTCCTTGCAGAATCGCCTCGCTGGCACTTATTGGTCTTGCCTTACCCCTGGTTGATACAAATTTCATATTTCTTACCTCAGATTCGCGCGCCAAGGTATGCACCCAGACGCAAGATATCAGCGAATACACCACCTGCAGTGACATCCCGGCCCGCCCCTGGTCCCTTGATAACCAAAGGTTGCTTGAAATATCTATCGGTGGTGAAACAAATCACATTATCGGTCCCTGTAGCCTGAGAAAAAGGATGATCCATAGGATACGACCGGAGAGAGGCACTGCAATTACCCTTCTCATCGACCATCCCCACATAGCTAAGCTTCATATTGTGGGCTGAAGCCTCTTCATATCGTTTTCTCATCGGCTCATCAAGCTCATCCAACTGGTTCAGAAACCGGTCAAGGCTCTGGCTTTGCAACTGTCCTGGCACAAGGCTCTCGATGGGAATCTCCTCAACTTCAGTATGGAATCCCATCTCACGGGCCAGGATCACCGTCTTTCGTCCGACATCCATGCCGGAGAGGTCATCCCTTGGGTCAGGTTCAGTATAGCCCATCTCCTTGGCCTGGCGCACCAATGTGGAGAAAGGGACCGAACCATCATAATTGTTAAAGAGCCAGGCAAGGGTGCCACTCACAATTCCCTCAATATGATGGATCCTATCCCCTGTCTGCACCAGGTCCCTGAGAGTACAGAGTACTGGCAATGCGGCACCAACAGTGGTCTCATACAGGAAACGCCTTCCAGTCCGCAGACTTGTATCGAAAAGTTCCTGATAATATGCATAGGAGGAGGTGCATGCCTTCTTATTCGGCGTGATGACATGCATACCACGATTCATGAAGGAAACATATTCCTCGGCGAGGGAAGCGCTTGCGGTGCAATCGACGATAACGCTGTGGGGAAAATAAGTCGCACCCACATGGGAAAGGAACTGGTTCATGTCCAAGGGGACGGACCGCTGCTCGAAAATCGAGCGCCACTTGTTCAAATCAACGCCCTCCTCATCAAGCAGCATCCTCTTGCTTGAGGCGATGCCACGGACATGGATGTCCAGTCCTCGCAAATCCTTCAGCCTGAGATTCTGCTGTGCAATTTGGTCAAGCAAGGTCCCCCCAATATTCCCCGGTCCGAAAAGCCCGATTGACAATGCCTGCTTGGACAGGAAGAAACCGGCATGTAATGCACGCAGGGCTCTTGTTGAATCCTCGTTCTTGATTACTGCGCTGATGTTGCTCTCGCTGCTTCCCTGGGCAATGGAACGGACATTCACCTTCGCCTGGGCCAGGGAGGAGAAGAATTTTCCAGCGACACCGATCTGTCCGCTCATCTGCTGGCCCACCGCAGCCAGGATGGCGCAATCAAGCTCACTTTCCACTTTGTGAATCTGTCCGGTCTCCAGTTCCTTGGAAAAGGTCTCACCGGCAATCTGGCAGGCTAGCCTGGCCTGGGCTTCGGGAACCGCAAAACAGATGGAATACTCACTCGAGGCCTGGCTGATGAGGATGACGGAAATCCCCTCCCTTCCCAAAGCGGTAAAAAGCCTGCTGGCGATCAAGGGAACCCCACTCATGCCCGCACCCTCGATGTTGATCAAGGCCACCTGATGGATGATGGAAAAACCCTTGACCCTGCTTGCGCCCAGTGGCGTGTCGACCTTACCCGTGATGGTGGTCCCCTGGTTCTGCTCATCCCCCCACCAACGAAGCTGCACATCTATCTTTGCATTGATTGCAGGAAGCAACGCATGGGGATGAATCACAGGCGCACCAAAGAAGGAAAGCTCGGTAGCCTCCTGATAAGTAAGGGAGGGAATCACTTTTGCGGCGGGAACCTCGTTGATATCCGCACTACGAAGCAACGACCTGTTATTCCAGAAGGTGACGCCCTTGGCATTGAGGACCGAAGCCAAGGTGGCTGTCTTCAGCTCTGCATCCTCACGGGAAAGTACGCCGTAAATAAAAAGAAGATGATGACCGTTCTCTTTCTTTAAGGCAAGCTCATCATAGGAGATGATCGCAGCGTCCTCTCCACGGGTGGTGAAATAACAAGAAAGGATATCGGCGGCCCATCTTGAGAGCAACCTATCAAGGAAATCCAGTGAACCTGAGGAGACATAGCCCGTTAGCCAGATGGCCTTGAGCAAGTCCTCGATATCGGAAAACCCTTGTTTGATTCTTCCAAGCACCAAAGAGCCTGTCTTTTGCTCAAGCAACAGGTCGACCAGCATCCGCCATGTCTCAGAGTGTTTTTCCAAGGAGGACCATAATTTCTCGTCATGATCCTTGGCACTCTCAAAAAGAGAATGCATCTCGTACCCTTTCAACGAAACAGGCGAGAGTACAAACAACTCAAAATCTTCCTTCTGTGCCTTTGTAATACGATATAACCTCTGGCAACCTTCCAGAGATAAAAGGCAAGAACTGTCAACGCTATGAAGTCTGAGATCAATCAAAACGGGCACCCCCATGTTTAGCATACTGAACGACACAGTGAACAAAAGCATTCTCCAGATATATAAAAAGAGCCCGTTTGAGGGCTCTTTGTTCAAAGACCAGAGAAGAAAGAAACTAAACGATCTTCTCTACAAAGCCACTGCGTAAACAACGTGTGCAAATCTTGATGGTCTTCGGGGAGCCATTGACCAAGGTCTTGATGGTTACCAGGTTGGGACGAAACTCGCGCTTGGTGCAGACACCGATATGCTGTCCAACACCGCCCTTCTTCTTGGCCTGCCCTTTTCTTGTGACAATATTTCCAGTTACAGTACCTTTTCCGCAAATATCACATCTTCGTGCCATAGCTATATCCACCTTATCTCAACAATATTAATTTTTCCAAGGGAGCGTGCTTTTTTGCCACGAGCATAAAGCAAGAAGGTTCGCAAGCCCCATAACGTATGCAAAAATATCAGATAACGGAATTTGTGTAAAGACAATTGAGCCGATAATTCATTCGAAACTTTTCAGTAGTCTTGTTTTTCTTCTTTTTTTTCATTCTCTTTTACGTTATTGTATTCATATGTCTTTTTATTATGTGCTCACACTTGAACAGGAATTCAAAAAAAAGATTCTCACTCTCCGCACGGAACTCTATCGGAAAGAAGGTGATGCGTCTTCCAGGGAGCTACCTCCTGTCATTATGCTAGGTGAGGCAAAAAATAGTAACGATGTCAAGGTGCCTTGTCCCGAGAAGGTCCTGATAGGAGGTCAAAGTATCTACCAAGACAGACTGATACTCCCTGTACAGGGACTCGACGAGCTGGACGCAAGCTTGCAAATCAGTAATCCAATAAATAGCATTTTTCTTTGCAATAACAACTTACCTTGCAGGCAATTATCCGATATGGAGCTCACCGATATCCGCCTGGCTCTTCTTGAAGTACAACAGGAAGGTCCTTTGCTTATTTGGAGATATCTTTGGCAAAAGAGACTGAGGAAGGACACAGGGAAGCAAGAGGGCAAGAAGGGCAGTCGGGATTCTTTGCATGGCAACAACGTCTTCCATGCAGGTTCACCGTCATAGAGAAGCGATACTGTTTTTCAGGAGCAAGTTGTTTCTTTATTTCCGCTTCAATCACGGTAGGATTACTTGTCGTCACCAGGCCAAGGCGTTGCACGACCCGTTTGAAGTGGGTGTCCACAATGACGGCGCTTTTCCCCAGGATGTCTCCGATGTAGCAATTGGCTGTCTTTCTTCCGACCCCGGGAAGCTTGACAAGATTCTCAAGCGTAGTCGGGAAAGGCATATCACAAAGAGAAGAAGCAAGCGCGATGATGTTCTTCGCTTTTGCATGATAGAATCCCAGGCGATGGATTATTTCCTCAATATCCTGCTGTTCCGCCCTGGCAAGGGAACAGGCATCCTTATAGCGGCTGAACAGCAGAGGGACCACCTTGTTGACAGCCTCATCGGTGGTCTGCGCTGAAAGCACCACACTGACAAGGAAGCGGAAAGGATCTCGTTCATCAAGGAATCTGATTTCCTTCGGGCTTTGCTCATCAAGGATCCCTGCGATAGTTTCAATTCTATTTTCCATGATTGTTGTCAGTATAGCCTTGACGCTTCGAGACAAGCAAGCTATGATACCAAAGGTTTTCGGGGCGTTGCCTAGTGGCTATGGCGCTTGCTTTGGGAGCAAGATATCGAAGGTTCGAGTCCTTTCGCCCCGATTCAGATGAAGGTTGCATTTTACTGATGCAACCTTTCTTTTTTTCTTTACAAAACTGCCTGATTGGCACAGGATGTGTATCCAAGGAATGCCTGAAGCACATGGACATACTGAGAAAATACTTCCCAAAATATAAAAGGCTCTTCTTCCTGGCCGTGTTCTGTGTTTCCTTGGAGTCCATATGCGACCTGATGGGTCCGACCTTCATGGCGCAGATACTTAACAAGGGAATCGAAAAACAGTCTTTGGCTGCTGTTTACTATTGGGGTGGACTGATGATCCTGGCCACCGCGTTCGGAGCAGTCTTTGCCATATCACGCAATATCCTCGCAAGCAAAGTATCACAAAGCTTTGGCGCAGACCTGCGGTATGATTTGTTTTCCAAGATCCTGCACATATCGGGTGGTGATGCGGACAAGATTGAAAACGGTTCCCTGATCACCCGCATGACAGGCGATGTCACCCAGGTGACCCAGGCCGTCAATGGCACAATGAGAATATTCATCAAGGCACCGGTCACCTGCATCGGCAGCATCATCCTTGCCTCCGTGCTGAACCTAAGACTCAGCATCATCGTTTATTGCATTGTGATCGTGGTGGGATTCCTTATCTATATCAGCATGAAACTCTCCTATCCCCTGTTTTTCAGGTTGCAAAAGGCAATGGACAGAATCAACACCCGCATTGAGGAATATCTCATCGGCATACGGCTGGTGAAAGCTTTCGGGACCTATGACAATGAAATACAAAAATTTGACACTGACAATACCACTCTTATGAATAGCGGCGTGAAAGCCCAGATGATCATCACACTCATCGCTCCCCTTCTGACATTGACCGTGGGACTGGGTACAGCTACTGCCTTATATTTTGGCAGTATCCTGTTTGGAAAAGGGCTCACCCATGCTGGTGATATCTCAGCCTTCACCGTCTATATGGCACAGATACTGAGTTCCCTTCTGATGATCACCAACATCTTCAACATCTTTGTGCGTACAAAAGCCTCGCTTGAGCGTATCAAGGAGGTGTTTACCAGCAAGGATGACTTCCCCCAATCAAATGTCAAGGAACAGCTTGCAGGTTCCGTGCAGTTCGAGGATGTATCCTTCTCCTATCCCAAGGGAAGCGGAATCCCCGCGATCAACCACATTTCCTTTGCCCTTAAGGAAGGAGAGAGCCTGGCCATCATAGGACCGACAGGTTCAGGAAAATCCACCATAACCTGGCTGATGCTCAGGCTCTATGATGTGGACAAAGGAAGGATTCTCCTTGGAGGGAAGGACATCCGCAACCTCGGATCCGACGTCCTGAGGCAGAACATAGCCCTGGTCCCCCAAAAAGCCATGCTTGTCAGCGGAACCGTACGGGAGAATCTCCTCTGGGGTAACAGCGAGGCATCAGATGAAAGCATTGAGGAGGCCTTAATCCAGACGGATGCCCTTTTTGTGCATGAAATGGGCCAGGGATTATCAAGCACCCTATCCAGTGGGGCTACAAATCTCTCTGGGGGACAAAAGCAAAGGCTCTCCATCGCACGAGGTCTCATCAAGGATTGTCCTGTCCTTGTCCTTGATGACGCCACAAGCGCCCTTGACGCCATCACCGAGGCAAAAGTCAGGAGCAATCTTCTCTCTCACAAGAACAACAAGACCATCATCCTTGTCACCCAGCGATGTTCGACAGCTATGGGAGCGGACAAGATACTGGTGCTGGAGAATGGATATTGCCTGGGTCTTGGATCCCATCAGCAATTGCTGAAGGAATGCCAGGTATATAAGGATATCTACGACTCACAACTAGGAGGACTGGACAATGGCACAAGTTGAAGTCCCCCGCCTGGGAGGGGCCAAAGTAGGAGGACCCGCCAGGTTCAACCCCACCGAGAAAGCGAAGAATCCCAAAGGCACACTCAGACGTATCGTCCTGCTCCTTATGCGTTACAAGAACATGGCTATCATCTCCATACTGCTGACCATACTCTCCTCGGTCATTGCCGTCGCCATCCCCTATTATGTGGGAAAGACCTTCAATACATTGGGGATAAACGACCACAGTGTGGATACCCCGCACCTGATGCTGCTCCTAGAAATCATCATCACCCTGTACGTGGCCGACTGGACGTTATCGACCATCAGCAGTGTGACCATCCTCAAGCTATCCCAGAAAATGGTATATGCCTTACGCAGGGATTTCTTTGCCAAGATGCAGAAGCTTCCCCTCTCCTTCTATGACGGGCATTCCCGAGGGGACACGATGAGCCGTATCACCAATGATGTCGACACCATCAGCCAGACCATCGCCCAATCGGCTACACAGCTGGTCTCAAGTTTCCTTACCATAGTGGGTTCCTTGGTCGTGATGTTCTCATTGAGTCTCCCCCTTACGTTCTCTGTCCTGGTAAGTGTCCCTTTGGTGCTCTTTCTTACCAGGATAATAGCAAAGAAAAGTAGAAAGAACTTTTTGGACCAACAGCGGAACCTCGGACAATTGAATGGCATCATCGAGGAATCCATCCAGGGTCTGAAAATGGTGAAGGCTTTTTCAAAAGAACAGGATACCCTTTCCAATTTTGAGGTTATCAACCAAAAGCTTTGCACCAGTGGTACAAAAGCCCAGACTTGGGCCGGTTACATGATGCCTTTGATGAATGTCATCAACAACCTCACCTTCACCATTGTCGCCATTGTCAGCGGGGTGCTCTGCACACGATACGGACTGCTTATCGGAACAGCGGTCACCTTCCTGAGTTATTCCAAGCATTTCGCCACTCCGTTGAACTCCGTAGCCGGCCTGTTCAACTCAATCCAGTCCGCCTTGGCCGGGGCTGAACGTGTATTCCAGATACTTGATGAACAGGAAGAGCAAGCGGACGGGAAGACAGCTAAGGAACTTGGACAACGGCAGGGAGCTGTCGAATTCAAAAATGTCGGTTTCTCTTATGATAAAGGGAAACCTGTGCTGAAGGACATTTCGTTCAAAGTACAAAACGGGGAGCATATAGCCCTGGTGGGGGAAACCGGTTCCGGCAAGACGACCATTGTGAACCTTCTCACCAGATTCTATGAAATGGATGAGGGAAGCATCACCCTTGGGGGAATCGATATCAGGGATATCAAACGCAAGGAGTTGCAATCACATTATTCTGTGGTGCTGCAGGAAACATGCCTGTTCTCAGGGACCATCGCTGATAATATACGCTATGGCAATCCAAACGCAACTGACAGCGAGGTGATGCGTGCCGCCAAGATCTCCCATGCGGACGAGTTCATCGTCAAGTTGCCCAATGGATATGAATCGCAATTGTCAGGCAGTGCGGATTCCCTAAGCGAGGGGCAACGGCAACTGCTTGCCATCGCCCGGGCGGTGCTTTGTGACTGCCCTATCCTTATCCTTGACGAGGCAACCAGTTCAGTGGATACCAAGACGGAGAAGGATATCCAGCAGGCGCTTCTTCACCTCATGAAGAACAGGACAAGCTTTATCATCGCCCATAGGTTGTCAACCATAAGGGATGCCAGCCGGATCCTTGTCATCGACCAGGGAAAGATAGCTGAGCAGGGATCCCATAAGCAACTGATGGCTCTCAGGGGAAGGTATTACCAGATGGTGATGAGCCAAACGGGGTTGACCATTGGAGCTCAGTCCTAAGATAAACCTGAAGTAAGCCGAAGACAAAAAAAAGACGGCCGGAGCCGCCTTTCTCAAAACCTTACCAATCCAAGGCTTTACGCAACATGCACACCCTGCATACGGGCCAAGATTCGTCCGATGGATTTTCCATAATTGGCATCATAATCCAATGCAGCCTGAAAAGCATCCTGGTCTTTCACTTTCTGTGACATAAAGAACCAATGGTCACAAAGCGCAAAGAACACATCGTTCCTCTTTTGTCCAGGGAAACTCATACTGGTTGTGAAAGTCTCCATAGCCTCGCTGATGGGAAGATACACATTCTCCATCCAAGAGAATACCGCTTCCGTCCAGCTTATCTCCTTGCCAAGTTGCCTATCAAGAAAGTACTTATGGCCACTTACCTGAGTGTCCAGGCGATCATAATCATCATTGGTAAACATATCAGTGCTTTTGATTAAAAATCTAATGTTTTCTTCTTTGTTATTTTCTTCTTTCATTTTGTTTTCCTCTTATCGTTTACAACCAAAGTATACACATAAAATGACATAAGTAGCAAGAGATTCAGCTTTGTTTTATTGATTTGTTCCGCTCACTATTTGGATATTTCAGACATTAATACTTTTTTAACACTTTTTATACCGAAAAATCCATCAACTTATTACATACTTATTACAGATGCCGTTTCCCCTTGGTTCAATCCATAGCAGGCACTCTCTCCCATCCTGTCGCCTCTGATTGCGAGACAAAAAAAAGGTTGCTGCAAATCTCTCTGCAACAACCACTCTTGTATGCCTAAAAGGATTCGAACCTTTGACACCCTGCTTAGAAGGCAGGTGCTCTATCCAACTGAGCTATAGGCACCAGACGGTAGCTTTTGGTAGCTACGGTTTAATGATACTACAGTACAAACAGGAACAATTTCAAGGGACTTTGCAGCTATAAATACGATTTTCTCTGGTATTCCCGATACAAAAACAGTATGTGTTTCTCTGCAAATCCCCATTCCCGGTTGCACGAAAACTGGGATTTTCTGACAAGAATCATAGGAATCAACAAAGGACAGCATCCTCTAGCTGTTTGAAAAGTATGCCTTTGATTATTCAGATCCTGGATTTATAATTCTGAAAGATATTTTTGTTCCCTGCCCTAAAAGAGAGGCATGAGGAAGGAAAGGAGTGCCGACTAGTGAAAATCCTTCACAAGA
>JBAXZS010000025.1:0-16969 GCA_041670175.1 Sphaerochaetaceae bacterium
GCAGTGAAGTTCTATCCTCTCGGGGAAGACTGGTTCGTGGATATGATTGAGGAGGTGAGGAAGGCGAAGTCCTTCATCCTCTTGGAGTTCTTTATCATTGAAGAAGGGGAACTGTGGGACCTGCTTTTGGAGGTGTTGCTACAAAAGAGATGGGAGGGGGTGGAGGTCCGCTTGATGTTTGATGATTTGGGGGCTATCCAGCATATTCCCAACCATTATGAGCGTAAGCTGAGGTCTCTTGGATTGCAAGTGGTCGCTTTCAATCCCCTGAAGCCTCATTTGAATATCCGGATGAACTGCCGTGACCATCGCAAGGTCTTGGTGATCGATGGCAATGTGGGCTTCACGGGTGGAGTCAATCTCTCCGATGAATATGCAAACAGGAAAATCCTTTTTGGTCATTGGAAGGATTATGCTGTTCGTCTTGAGGGTGATGCGGTATGGAACCTGACGCTGATGTTCATGCAACTGTGGGTTTACAGCACTTCCGAGGAATTGGATTTCTCCCGCTTCATCCCTACGAGGAAAGCTCTTTCGGATGGATTTGTCCAGCCTTTTGGCGACAACCCTCTTGACGATAACAATGTTGCAGAGAATGCCTATATCCAGATTATCGGGATGGCGAAGAAATATGTTTGGATCACCACCCCATATCTTGCCCTTGATAACGAGATGATTACCGTGTTGCGTATTTGTGCACAAAGCAATGTCGACGTGAGGATTGTCATCCCCCATATTCCTGATAAATGGTACGCCTTCAGTGTATCACGTTCCTACTACCGGTCACTTATCGCTGCAGGGGTGAAGATTTACGAGTATACTCCAGGCTTCATCCATGCCAAGACAATTATCAGTGATGACAAGGTGGCGATCCTAGGGACGATCAACATGGACTACCGAACCTTCTATCTTGATTTTGAAAATGGTGTTGCCTTCTACCAATGCTCCATAGTCAAAGAGATATGCTCAGATTTAAGCGCTGTTTTCGAAGTGTCGCATCAGGTCACGGAGGAAGAGGTGAGAAACACCTCTCTGCCCAGACGTCTGCTTCGTTCGGTCCTCAAACTTACTTCCCCTCTCATATAGTCCTAGGCTCTTTCCCCGCTTTTTAGATAACCGAGCTGTTCCTTGGTGAGGATCAGGTCAGCGCTTGAAAGGGAATCCTTTATTTGGGAAAGCTTGGACGATCCGATGATAGGGAACACAGGATATTCCTGACTGGTCAGGTATGCCACGCAGAGGGCGGCTACACTCACCTTGAGTTCTTGTGACAGGGCTTCCACCTTGGGAACCATGGCAAGGTTTCTTTCGGTCACAAACCTTTCCTTAGCCTTTTGTGATAATTCATCCATGCCTCCATTGAGAATCTTTGAGAAGAATCCCTTGGCCTGGGAGGCAAAGGCCAGAACCGGGAAATTGTTCTTCTTATACCAGAGTTCCTCATGGTCATCCATGCAGACAATGGTATCATCATTCCACTGTTGCGGGGTGCAATATGCGAGGCTGTCTTGTATCTCACTGAGGGAAAAGCCCTGTCTGTTGTGTTTTTTTGCCCATTCATTCGCTTGCTCGATTCTCTTGCTTTTCCAATTGGAAAGGCCGAGGTAGGTGGTGTACCCTTTTGCGACCACTTCCTCGTTGACAAGATCGACAATCTCATCAACTCCCATCGCGGGGTTGTCCCGGTGAAGAAACCAGATATCCACCTTGTTGACTTTCAGTTGTTGCAGACTTGTCTCAACATCAAAACGGATGCATTTCTCGGTAAGTCTGCTCTTGTGCATATCATTTTTCGGGGGTAATCCACCCTTGGTGGCAAGGATGATATTCTCCCTGCATCCATTGGCTTGGATCCATTTTCCCACCACCTGCTCGCTTGTCGACGGGCCATCGGCCACACTTTGCCCGTAGGCTCTGGCCGTATCAAAAAGATTGCCTCCCGCCTGATAGTAATAGTCTATTTCCTCCAAGGCCACGGAAGTAGGGATATCCTCCCCAAAATGATCACAGCCAAGAGCGATGCGGGAGAGTTTTCTCTGATTGAATGAGTAATAGTTCAAATTGTGACTCCTAGGAATTTTTTGACCAGAAGGCCGATACCGAAGGATATGACAGCTACGCTGAGGCTGATGCCTGCCATCTCAAGGAACCGTTTCCCAAAGGGAAGATCCTTTGCCACTGAGGTATAATAAGTGAAAAGCAGGATGATTATCATTCCTGAGAAGAGCATCATCGCCAAGGCGGTCACGTAGCTGGAGAACACCAAATAGGGGAGTACGATAAAGAAAACGGTGAACACATAAGCGAGTGCCGTGTACATGCTGCTTTTGAGAGCATTCTTTTCACCACTGTTCTTAGCTGAGAGATATTCACTCGAGCCCATGGACAGGGTTGCGGAGATTCCTGTGATGAGACCGGACAAGGCTATCAGCCGGTTATTCTGCAAGGCGAAGGTCAGCCCTGCCAAGGTTCCGGAAAGCTCGACAAGGGCATCGGAGAGGCCAAGCACCATGGAACCTACATATTGGAGCCGTTCCTCATCCAGCATCTTGATCAGTTCCTGCTCGTGGACTTTCTCCTCAAGCGATATCTGTGTGGCCTCGGGGATTTCCAAAGCCAGTTTCTCATACATTAAATTTGCCTTGTCCTCGTCATTCTCCATTTTCTTAAGCACAAAGGTATAACCAAGGATGTAGGAAAGGAATACATGCCATTTGGCATACAGTCTACGAGGTTTTTCCTGCTCGCCCGAGAGCTTTTTCCAAACTTCAGCATGAATTAATTCCTCACTGGCGATTCGATTGAGAATTTCTTTATTATGTGTGTCCTTTACATGTTTTGCTATTCCCTGATACACAAGATGTTCTGTTCTCTCACCTATCTGGAGTCCGGCTAATTTTCTTCTTGTCGCTGATGTATATTGCATATCCTCTAGTATACCGAATTAAAGGGAAAGTGCAACAATCCGTGCTTGACGGTATCAGTTTCTCTTTCTAGAATCAAAGACAGGAGATTATATGGAAGACACCATTGATGATCTGATTCACTTGTTCGCCAAGACAACCAATGAGAATCAGATGTACCAGTTATTTGATGAGATATTCACCCCTGCAGAGCAAAAGGACCTGATCCTCCGGTGGAATCTGCTCAAGGAACTTTACCAAGGCACCCCCCAGCGGGAGATCGCCTCCAAGTATAAGATTTCCCTTTGCAAGATCACCCGGGGATCAAAGATACTCAAGAAACCAAATTCATTTTGTAAGCGGATTCTCAGTGAGCGGTTTGATGACCATTTCCATGTGTAGCGACAAGGTTCTCGTACCTTTTTTTCACCTGGGTCAGCACTTCCTCCCAACTGTGGTAAAGACTTTCCCGGGCCCTGAGCCCCACATGATCATGTTCCTCCTTATTGATGATCGCCCTGTAGATTGTATCGCTGAAAGCTTGCGGGGTGTTCTCTGAGAGATATCCGTTGTCCCCGTCGATAATGCCTTCGGAGGTGCAGGCATCCTTGATAAATGCGACTGGCAGTTTAAAACAGGCTGCCTCACGCATCACCAGGCAGGAAGTATCATACAGTGAAGGAAACAGGAAAAGACTGGAGATGCAATAAAGACTGGCGACCAATGTCCTGTCCGTGATTTTTCCAAGAAAGGATACATATGATTCCATGTCGTGGCTTTTGACAAATTTCTTGTAGTCCTCAGCTTGGGGGCCTTCGCCGACAAACAACATCCTAAAGGGGATTCCCTTCTGCCGGAGTATTGCCAGGGATTGGAGCACCAAGGGAAGATTCTTTGCATCTTTATGCTGTCCCACATAGATGACCACCGGCATATCCTCTTTGATTCCGGTATAGTCATAGGCCTTTTTTTTCATCTCTGCCCGTTCCTGAGAGGACGGGACCACCATGTCGCAGCCATTTTCCATTACCTGCACGTCTTTCTTGAAATTATAGTCGGTAATGAGTACTTTCCGCGTTGATGAGCTTGGTGTCCACACCTCATCGCAGAGGTAATAGTTTCTCATGATCTTTCTCAGCACCAGGTCCGTGAGCGGCTTGATGTTATGGACGAAAAGGTTGATGTCGTCAGCATAGAGGGTGTGGAAAGTACCCACCAAGGGTATATGCTTCGCCAGGGCGATCTTGCGTCCCACACTTCCCGCATAGAAAGGGCTATGGATATGGATTAAATCAAAGTCGATGGCCATCAATTGGTCAAATAGCGCCTGTGGACATTTCAATATCCCATACGGCCTGATTCTCTTGACTTCCTTTGCCGGCATGCGATAGACATAATCCCACCCCATCTGTTTATCATATTCATCCGAGTTCTCGTATCCTCCGGCCAGGACGTATACTGTGTCACCTTGTTTCTTCAATTGCAATGTATAATTTTTTACCACTCCGCCAACCCCGTCCATCAAGGGAGGAAAAGAGTCGTTGAATTCTCCAATAATCATAAATATCTCCTATTTTCTTTCTTTACATCATACCTAAAAGTGTCGAGAAAATCCAGTGAATTGGGTAACCTCTGTCAGGACCAAGCCTGTGGTATCATGCTAATCCTGTCAGGGGGGGTAACATGTGAAAAGTCAAATAAGGAAAGCAAAAGTAGCCCCTGCTGGATTTTTATCTTCTCAGGAAGGAGAAGGTCTCACCCTATGAATTGAGCCGACGGATTCCATTTGACTTACTTGCACTTATCTTCCAAAATGAGCCTATGAAAAAGTACGATTATGTTATCGTCGGTTCTGGCCTGTTTGGCTCGACGTTTGCCTATGAGGCTGCAAGAAGAGGGAAAACCTGCTTGGTTTTGGAGAAACGTGATCACATTGGAGGTAATATCTACACCCAGGAGAGGGATGGCATCAACATACATCTCTATGGGGCGCATATCTTCCATACTTCGAACCAAATGGTGTGGGACTATATCAACCAGTTTGCCAAATTCAATAACTATATCAACAGTCCGATAGCCAACTACCACGGGCAGCTTTATAATCTTCCCTTTAACATGAACACCTTCTATCAGATGTGGCGTACCATCACCCCCTCACAGGTCAGGGAGAAGCTCAAGGACCAGCGGGTGAGCATCGCCGAGCCCAAGAATTTGGAGGAGCAGGCCCTTTCCTTGGTAGGGCATGATGTGTATGAGAGACTGATCAAGGGGTACACTCAGAAACAGTGGGGCAGACCCTGTACCGAACTGCCTGCATCGATTATTAAGCGTATTCCACTCAGGTTCCGGTTTGATAACAATTATTTCAATGACACCTATCAGGGCATTCCCATTGGTGGGTATACCCGGATAATCGAGAAACTCCTGCGGGATGTCGAGGTTCGTCTGTCGGTTGATTTCAACAATGAGCAGGATGCGTATGAGAGGATTGCCAATAAAATACTCTATACAGGAGCCCTGGATGCTTATTTCCATCAATGCTACGGGCCGCTTGATTTCCGTTCGGAGATATTTGAGTTGAAAAGGTATGAGACTGATAACTACCAAGGTGTAGCTGTAATGAACTACACTGACAGCGATATCCCTTATACCAGAAGCATCGAACATAAGTTCTTTGAATTCGGGGAAGAGAAGGTGACCTGGGTGAGTTATGAGTACTCGGTGGATTATCAAGTTACCCAAGAACCCTATTACCCCATCAACGACGAGAAGAATGACGCTCTCTACGAGCGGTATCACGCCTTGGCGCAAAAGAAGGACACGCTGCTTCTTGGAGGGAGACTGGCTGAGTACAAGTACTATGACATGGACAAGACAATTCTTTGTGCCTTGTCCTTGGTTGAGAAAGAATTTGGTTAAGTGGTTTTCTTATGGAACCTGTTGCCCAGAAGGTGGAAGCCGACCATCACGGAGGGTAATATGAACAGGGTGGAGAGTGTGGTGGTGAACAAGGCTATGGCCATCAGAAAGCCAAAATACCTGATGGGTGTGTAGCTTGCCAGGGTAAGCACAAGCATGCCAAGGATGATGCTGGTGCTTGTAAGCAGGATTGGTCTGCCGGTAATCATCAGGGTATGCTCCACTTGCACCCTGAACGGTTGGGCTGGATGGTGTTTCCTTTGGTTGAGGAACCGCACGATGAAGTGTATGGCATCGTCTATGCCTGTTCCTATGGTGATACTACCGAAAATAGCCGTCACCACATCAAAAGGAATACCAAAGACAAACATCAGGCAATAACTGCCCATGATACCCACTAAAATAGGAATGATTGAGTACAGTCCGAATTTAAAAGATTTGAATTGCAGGCATACCACGGCAAATACAAGAACCAACGAGAGGATGGTGGATACTTTCTGGTCATGCATGATTGTCGAGATGAGATGGAGACCTGTGACGGTAGTTCCCCAGTCGCGGATGGTGATGTCCTGTGGAAGCAAGCCGCGGTTCTTCCCCATCACCTTGCGCAGGTTCTCAGCGCTCTCTATGCTTTGCATGTTTTGTTGTTTGCTATCCCAATAGCGCACGGAGATGGTCATCTCGGTGCCTTCATCATTGACCAACATGCTGATGGTATTGCTTCCCATTTGGTTCGCGATAAGTTTCAGGTACTTTGAAAGTGTGAGGATCAGGCCCGCCTTGTCGGGGACTTCCTCCTTGCCGCTGTACACCTTGTTCAAAAATACAGTGTACTGACTGAAGGAAAGTATATGCATCACATCAAGATCCTGCTCTTTTATTGCCTCCTCATAGGCATAAATACTTTTTATTACCTCGGGACGGAAGAAATAATTCTTCTCACCCTCAGGCGCGGTGAGGGTGATGTAATGAGGATCGGTACCTCCCATCTCCCTTGCAAAAAGTACGGCATCCTGCAAAAGAGGATCCTTTTGAGGAAAGTAGGTCATGTAGTTTGTCTGTATGTCAATCTTGTCATGGGTAAATGCGAAACCTGAAAGAATTAGAAGAAAGAGAACTAAGGAGACCCACCATTTGCGTACGATGAAGCTGCTGATGCTGGATACTATCTTGGACAAGGTCCCCTTGCTCACAACCTTGAGCTGGGTTTTCTGAGGAGGGACCATATTGCCCAGCCATGCAGGGATATAGGTGAGTGACAGTACCGCGCAATAAAATATTCCAAGACCGACAGAAATACCCAATTCTTTGAAAGAGACGATCTGACAGGCAAGCAGGCTGACAAAACCGATAATTGTGGTAAGGCAGGCTGTCGATATGGTAGTGGTGATATTGTTCATTGAGGAAAGCAGCACCTGCTTTTGGGAAAACACCCCTTTGACATCGCGATAATTGTTGTAGTATTCGCTGATGACATGAATGGAATAGGAGGAACCAAGGATCAGTGTCATGCAAGGGGTGATAATGCTCACTATGGTGAGTTCGTAGCCAAGAAGAGTCATCGTCCCCAGTGTCCAGATGATACCGATGAAAGACAGGCTGAAGGGGATAAGGACGGCCCTTTTGGCCCGGAAAGAGAAATAATACACCAAAAGGATGACCAGAAGACAGAGCCCGAGTAACAGACAGAGGTCATGGGTAAGATATACCGTCAGCTTGTCGTTGAACATTCCCGAACCAAGTGCATGTACTTCACAATAAGAATCCAGCTGATGAGCGATTGAAAAAAGCTGGTCATCGATTGCCTTTTGTTGGGTTCCAAGATTTTTCAGACTAAAATAAAACAGCAAGCCCTGTCCCGACTGGTTGTAGAGAAGCCCCTTGACCATGTCATCGGCGAGAAGCCTCTCCTTGAATTGAGCCGCTTCCTCATCACTCCAAGGTCCATCGCCTGTATGGGTCTTGATGGGCATGGTCGCCAGCCGTGTTCCTTTCTTGATGACCGTTACAAAGGAAAAAGGGGAGAGCTCAGGTCCTATCTGCTCAATCTGCTTGATTTGGGTGACTACTTTATCGATGGCGGTAAGGGTTTCTGCATCATAGATGCGAGGCCCCTCGAGGAGCATGTAGAAGTTGTTCGGGTATTCCTTTGAAGAATCACCAAGGACTTCTTTTTGCAAGGCTTCCACTTCCGGATCGGCCGGGACGAGCGTATTTAAGTCGGTATTAAGCTTCAGGGAGGTGGCAAGTACGAGAAAAATGATGGTAATGCCGTAAATTACTATTAGTACCGTTTTTCTATGTTCTTCAATCCAAGAAAAGATTTTATTCACCGGACATTCCTCGTACATTGCTTGTTATAAGACAAAACACATTTCCCAGGGCAAGGTTTCATCAACGATATTGATGTCCCTCGATGATATCGATATATTCGCTGGCGAAGTGGGCGGCAATCGCACCATCACTTGCAGCAGTGACCAATTGCCTGAAAGGGGTGTTTCTTACATCCCCTGCACTGAACAGCCCGGGAACCGCCGTCTCCATCTTCTCGTTGGTCAGCACGTAGCCATTCCTGTCAAGAAGGGATGTATCAAGCAATTCGGTTTTGGGAAGCATTCCAACAAAGATGAACACCGCATCAAAGGCCTCGGTTGACAAGCTCCCGTCTTTGGTGTCCTTGAATGTCACGGAGGTGACATGGTTGTCATCTCCATCGATACTTACAATGGTCTGTTCCATCTTGGTTGTGATGTTCTTGTTGTTTTTGACTCGTTCGATGAGATTTTCCTGTGCTCTGAAACGATCTTTACGATGACAGATGGTGATTGTAGGTGTCAACTTGGAAAGATACAATGCATCGGTAAGGGCTGTGTCCCCTCCTCCTGCCACCAGTATTTTCTTATTCTTGAAAAACGGACCGTCGCAGGTGCCACAATAGGAGATTCCTTTCCCTTGGTATTTCTGTTCCCCGGGAACATCCAGATGCCTATGTTGGGCTCCGGTTGCCCATATGAGGGTTTTGGCATGATAGGTACCTTCATTCGTCGTTACCGAGAAACCAGTATTTTCCTTGGTGAAGCCCAATACCTGGGCGTACACTGTCCTTGCACCGAAATCCTTGGCCTGTTTTTCTAAACGCTCAGCGAACTCATACCCTGAGATGGCTTTTTCCAATCCGGGGTAGTTCTCCACTGACTCGATATACATGCATTGTCCTCCCGGGGCCAGCTGTTCCAGGACCAGTACCGTCCGGCCTGCCCGTGCTCCGTATTGGGCTGCGCTCATTCCCGCGGCACCTGAACCTACAATTACGATGTCAAACACATCCATGGGGTTCCTCCATTTTCTTTATTTTTTGTTGTAACGCTATCTCCGCATCACTCTTACGCACATATACGGGCCCGATGCCGATATCATCAGGGCCGTTGGCCTTGTAGGAGCTGACTCCCAGTGTCACCAGCGTCTGGCTGATGTCCCTGTAACGGAGGGGATCGACGAAAAGCCTCCCTTTGTATGAGGAGAGGAGGGGAGCGAAGCTGGCGCTATCGGGGCCTGTGACCAAAGCTTGGGGCTCTCCTTCAAGAAGCTTCACTATCTCCTGCCCCTCGCAATCCATGTCGGGGCTCAGGCGTTGTCCCCTGAGGAAGATAGCGCTGTAGTAACGTTGTTTTTTTGCATCAATCACCGGGATGATGGGACCATCGAAGAAGCCTACCGCCGTGCTGATGGCCTCCATGGTTGGGATTGACACCAAGGGTATGTTTCCCGCCAGGGCTATGCCTTTGAGCGCGCTCATGCCGATTCTTAACCCTGTGAAGGAACCAGGACCACGGGAACACACCAAGAGTTGGAGGTCCTTGAATTCCAGATTGTTCTGATGGCACATCTCAAGCATCTGGACAACCAGATGCTCACTATGCTGCCAGCCACAATTGAAGGTCCTGCTTTCAAAACTAGCCAAGGGGGTGTCTTCGTCTCCCATGGCCAGACAAAGATGCATTGCCTCCGTAGAGGTGTCCACACTGAATATGTTCATAGCTCAAGTCCCTCGATGGTGATGTCCCTGTCCTGGTTGTCCTTGATGTCCAGTTGGATATACACGGTGTTCTTTGGCAGCATCCCCTGAATCTTCTCGCTCCACTCTATCAGGACGACGGCTTTGCCATACAGCATCTCCTCGCCCCCGATCATCTCGAACTCATCAGTACCCGAAAGCCTGTACAGGTCCATATGGAACATTTTGAGACTTGTCCCTTGGTATTCCTGCATCAAGGTGAATGTCGGGCTGACAATCGCTTCGGTAATGCCAAGCTCCTCGGCTATACCTTTCGCGATGACCGTCTTTCCCGCTCCCAGGCTCCCCCTAAGGCTGATAACCATACCGGCCTTGCATTTACTTCCAATACGTCTTCCCAATGCCAGAGTATCTTCTGTGCTTTTTGAAATGACTTTCATTTTTCCTTATTCCTCATGATGATGGCATGCGCAATCATCTTCATCAGCTCCATCATCCAAGTCTTCCCTGTTGGCGCCGAAATCCTGCATTTCGTCCTTTGCGTCTTGTTTTCTCACTTCCTCTTGAAGCTTTTCGTCATCCACGACCTGCTCAACGATAGGTTCCGAAAGCTTGTCGCCTGTCTGGCTCTCATAATCCTTCATCAGCTGGATGATCAGGGGGTCGTTGCCATCAAGGGAACGTGCGATTTCCAGATATTTCCTGGCTTCGTCAAATTCCAGATCCTTAAGATGAAGATAGGCCAGATTGGAGAGCATTGTCAGATTCCCATTGTCCAAATCAACAGCGATGTTAAGGTAGGTTTTTGCCAGCTCCTTGTTCCCCAGGGCCAGCTCGCACAAGGAGAGTTCGTTGTAGATGTCCGCATTGCTCTCCTCCAGCTTGAGGCACATCAGAAGCGCCTCTTTTGCTTTTTGAAATTGCTCAAGGCGCCGCAAGGCCCATCCTTTGAGGAAATAAGCATTCCATACCTTCTCGTTCTTCTTGATATATTCATCAAGGAGGGAGAGCGCCTTTTGCTCGTTGCTCAACTGTATCTCATCGTAAGCCTGCATCAGGGTGGTATCGTTGTTTATCTTGTTATTGATGTCAGAGAACACTTTCTCCACCTTTTTTCTCTTCTCCCCCTGGGGGGCCACAAGCAGGTACTGGTCAAAGAAATTCTTTGCCGCCTCGATATTTCCCTGATAAAGATGGAAATATCCAACCTCGCAAAGAAGATCGGCATCCTTGGGGAAGGCTTCCAGTCCTTCAAGCAGGGTATCCAGAGCCTTTTGGGCGAACATGTCATACACTTCACCCTTGTTCGTATCGTTGGCAGCTTTTTGGCTATAGAAGGTGGCAAGATTAATATACGTGGCGCTCTGGGGCATAAGATGGCAGACGGTGAGGAATAACTGCTCACTGAAACCCATATTCCCTGCCTTCTCCTGTGCGATGGCCGCAAGGTTGAGCTGTTCTACACAGTCTGGTTCTGCGGCAAGGACAAAGGCCTTGTAGTATGCAAAGTTCGGATGCTCGGTCTTGTATGCGATGATTTTGAGCATGCCTCCGATAATCATCTCAATGGTTATCTCGTCTGTGCCATCCAAGGCTGTTTTGCCTTCAGGCAACTGCACTGGCAGTTGCCGTGCAGGGTCAATCTTGAAGCCATTGATGTCCCGTGCCATGGAAGGGGGAAGCGTGATGAATACGATGTCGTCTGTGGTGCTTTTTGCCATGTTTGATTCCTGTTTTTAGAAAAAAAAGACCTGCGGCGCCGCTTCCGAAGAAGCTCTTGAACCTAAGGTTCAAGGGGGTAACCAGTTTGCTGATAATTCTGTTCTCTAATACCCGAAGGCGAGAGCAATGCAAATCAGCTATGCCGAAACCCTTTCGTGTAATTTGCGCCAAGAGACTATTTGCTCCGGTGGCTTCCGCAGGATCACCCCTATAATCTACACAAGTTTTCCTAAATGATAAAGGGGTGGAGTAAAAAAAACCTGTTGCATTCCTACAACAGGCACCATAATACATTCTCTTGATAAGAAATCAGAGGTCCTCCGGATTCTCGATTTGTTCCCCGTTGAGAGCTCCACCAGAGGTGTAGTCGTCAGCTGCGGAAAGCTCGTCGGCCATTGCCGCCTCCAAAGGAATATCATCAAGTCCCTCGATGTGGGAGAGGTTGTCCATAGCCTTGTTGATGCTTTCCTCGATAAGCTTGTTGCTTGTCGTGAATTTTTGGACATACTCCTCAAGCTCCGCATTGTGGTTGTTGACCAAATCGAACTTGTCTTGCAACTCGGTGAGCTGCTTTTTCATGAGCTGGAGCTCGGATGACAGATTCCCATTCGAAACAGTGGATTCTGCAAGCTTTGTCTGCAATTCCGCATTCAAGCCTGACTCCGATTCCAGTTTCTGAGCAAGAGTTGGGTCTACCGCTGGTTGATTAACTAGCGAATCCAGCTTCTGCTGCATCTCCGCTTTCTCCTTGCGAAGCATAACAATCAATCCAGCAGCTTTCTGTGTGCGTTGCTCCAACAATTGGACAGTATCGATTACGGACATGATTGACTTCCTTCTTATCTCAGCGCGGTCTTTACCTGATCCAGCAAAACGGTGAAAGCCTGCTTGTCCTCGATTGCCATATTGGACAAAGCCTTCCTGTTCAGTTCGACATGGATAAGATCCAAACCATGGATAAACTGTGAATAATTCAACCCCTCTGCACGTACTGCAGCGTTGATTCTTGCAATCCAGAGTTTCCGAAAATCCCTCTTCTTCTCTTTACGACCACGATATGCATACTTGCCAGCCTTGGCCACCGCGTCTTTTGCGATACGGTAGTTCGTGCTCCGCCTGCCATAATATCCCTTGGCCCTATCAAGGATCTTCTTACGCCTGTCCTTGTGTTTTGTTCCGTCTACTGCTCTCATATTCTCACCCTCCTATCTGGCATAAGGGATAAGAACCATTGCATTCTTTCTTCCCTCGGCATTGGAAATAAAGCCCGGCTTGCGAAGATGCGCTTTCCGCTTGCTGCTTTTCTTGGTGAGAATATGGCGAAGACCCTGTTTCTTAAAACGGATCTTGCCAGTCCCGGTGACATGGTACCGCTTTGCAGCGGATTTTCTTGTTTTCATTTTTGGCATATCTACCTTCCTTCGCGTCGTAGGGAACAAGACAACCCCTACAACAGCGTTATCGACAATCCCTACGGATTATCGTTTTTTCCTAAATCACTTCCCTGGGCAGGAATTGCCGGTTTTGCAACAGGGGCACCCTTGACAGGGCTGATGAGTATGCTCATCATTTTACCCTCCATGAGAGGCGAACGATCAAGATTGTACTCTACACCATTGTTCACAAGGGTTTCAAGTATCTTGTCGAGCACAACCTTGCCCAATTCAGTATGGGCCAATTCACGGCCTCGGAAGCGGATGCAAATCTTCACCTTGTTGCCTTCCGAAAGGAAATCGCCGATGAACTTGCTTTTTGTTTCCATGTCATGCTTTTCAATCTTTGGCTGCATTCGTATTTCTTTTATCTTGACGACGCTTTGGTTTTTCTTGGCATCCCTGAGCCTTTTTTCCTGCTCGTAGCGATACTTTCCAAAATCCAACACCTTGCAGACAGGAGGATTTGCGTTGGGAGACACCTCCACCAGATCCAAACCTGATTCTTCGGCAAGCCTTATGGCGTCGAATACACCCATGATACCTTTTTGGGTACCGTCTGCGTCAATGACGAACACTTCTTTTGCACGGATCTGTCTGTTGATCCGCAAATCTTTTGTAGCCAATCGATCTCCTTGTGTTTTCGAAGGAAAAGCACTTTGTTTTCAAGCATTTGTAACAGCAAAAAGCTGTAAGACCCACTATAACATAAGGAACTGTGAGTGTCAAAGTGCGCACCCCTGTCCTGAAAATAAAAAAACCAAGCAAAGAACGAGATTTCTTTCTCTCCTCATCAGGTATCCCGAGGGATAAAAAACCGCCAAGGTTTCAACCCTGGCGGTTTGATTGCAATTTGTTTTGGTTACGCGTGATTGGCAGAGCCAAGCACTTCGATATTCTTGTGCATGTACATTTTCTTCAGTTCATCACGAGCCGGTCCGAGGTACTTGCGGGGATCGAAGACCTCGGGATGCTCGACGAACACCTTGCGGATTATGGCGGTCATGGCAAGTCTTCCATCACTGTCGATGTTGATCTTGCAGACGGCGCTCTTCGCAGCTTCTCTAAGTTGCTCCTCGGGAATACCGACATTGTCCTTGAGCTTGCCACCATATTCATTAATCATCTTCACATACTCCTGGGGAACGGAAGAGGAGCCATGAAGCACGATGGGGAAGCCAGGAAGCTTTTTCTCAATCTCATGAAGGATGTCGAAACGAAGCGGAGGCGGAATAAGGATGCCTTCCTTGTTCCTTGTGCACTGCTCAGGCTTGAACTTGTTGGCTCCATGGCTCGTGCCAATGGAGATGGCCAGGGAATCGACCCCTGTCTTGGATACGAAATCAATCACATCCTCTGGCTTGGTGTAATGGGAGACAGCAGAACTGACCTCATCCTCGATGCCAGCCAGTACTCCAAGCTCACCCTCGACGGTCACATCGAACTTATGGGCATATTCCACAACTTTCTTGGTCACGGCGATATTCTGCTCGTAAGGAAGGGAACTACCGTCAATCATTACGGATGAGAATCCGTTATCGATGCATTCCTTTGCCGTTTCAAAGCTGTCACCATGGTCCAGATGAAGAACGATTGGGATGGCACAACCCAATTCCTTGGCATACTCAGTGGCGCCACGAGCCATGTTACGCAGCAAATTTATGTTTGCGTAATCCCTGGCACCCTTGGATACCTGAAGGATAACAGGTGATTTTGTTGCGACACAAGCCTGAATGATGGCTTGCAGTTGTTCCATGTCATTAAAGTTATAAGCAGGGATGGCATAGCCGCCCTTGACAGCTTTTGCGAACATTTCTCTGGTGTTGACCAGACCGAGTTCCTTATACGAAGTCATGTATTACTCCTTGAGAAGGCTTTATTTTAATTCAGTACTAAATCTATCCAAATAGGCCGAACTGGTCAACAAGCATTGTTTCCTTGGATAAAAAAATATGATACATTCCTATCCATGAGAAATAGATGGAGGATACCTGTTGTAGCGCTTGTCATCCTTGGGGTTGTGGGAATGATAGGCTATCACCGGCTTCCCTCTCTGGTGGTTGTTGCGGATAGTGTCTATGCGGAGACTTCATACGCCCAGATAGAACGAGGATTGAGGTTTTCCCTTATTAAGCAAGGAATCAGGCTTAGAACGAATATATTGCATACACTGCCTATCGACAGGGATTCCCTTGCTTTGCAGATGGAAAAAGTGAAAGGCACCTATAAGCTTTGTTCCCCTGCAGTTACCACTCTGATATTAAAGTATGGTATCAACAAAAGCTCCGGTATAGCGATAGGAATGGGAAAAAACGGGCTTCTTTCTTCCTATTTTGCAGCATCCCTGATACCTGAGGCTGGCAGTGGATATCCTGAGGCCTTGGCCTATTGCACCCAGCAAGGAAAGAAAGCCATCTTGCTTTTTGGGCAGGGGGATCCTTCTTTGCAACAAATTTTTCCCCTGTCTCAAGAACAGGAGGAAAGCACCATGACCTACGGGAAAAGCATGAGTGAGAGATGGTTGGAGGAAGGAATCCAGGTTGTTTGTCCCTATGAGGTAAAGAACCTTGAGAACTTTCTTTTTGATGATATCAAGCTTTCCTGGATAGTCCCCAGCCTGTATTGCCTTGTCATACCGGAAAAACAGATTTACGGACTGATTGTCGATGACCTGCCGGCAAGCCTGGAAAACATTCTCGGATCACTCGAGAACGGGGGTGGGCCGCTTTCCCTGCCATTGGTCAGGCGTTTTGTCCCTGGCTCAAAAAGGCGTGGAGGTTTAGCAAAAGCTGGGCTTGAAGCTCTGAGGCGGAAACTCCTTTGATATTCCCCATCGTCTCATAGGTGTAGGGTATGTACAGGGGGGTGTTCCTTTTCCCCCGTTGGGGGATAGGAGCCAGATACGGACTGTCGGTTTCCAAAAGCAATTGGGAAAACGGGACTTGTTTTGCTATATCCCTGAGTTTCTCACTGCCTTTGTAGGTTATCACCCCGCTGAATGAGATGTAAAAGCCCTTGTCCAAGGCTCGTGCACACAAGGTCGGGGATCCTTCGAAGCAATGGAGGATTCCCTGCTTTTTAAAGGGAACCGATTTGAGGATGGTGAGCAGTTGCTCATCGGCCTCCCTGCAATGGATGATTATTGGTAGGGCCAGTTCATTGGCTAATTCAATCTGTTCGAGGAACAGGGCTTCCTGTTCTTTCTTCGGGGCATAATCCTTCCAGTGGTTATCCAATCCTATCTCTCCTATGGCACAGACAGGACCATGAAGAAGTATCTGTTGCTTCATGACTTCCGTACTTTGTCCTACGGCCCAGGGCCCAATGCCTGCACTCAGTGCGTAGTTGGTATGTCCTCTAAGGATTCCTTTCCGTTTCTCGAGGTCATCACATACGGTCCCTATATCAATGCCTTCCATGCCAAGTTTGTCCATCTCTGATAGAATGGCAGCCGTATCCATTCCTTTTTCCTCAAGGCAAAGCATATGAAAATGACTATCGATATACAAAAGGCGCTCCTTTTTGATGAACTGATACATCGTTATGGGGGTGTATACCCAGAACGTTTAATATTTTATATTTTTCCCAAAAAACTATCAATCAACAGATTCCTTCCATGATTTTCCCCACAAGTGAGACTGCCCAATAGCTCGGTTTTCACCTGATGGAGGAAAGCACTGACAAATTCCTTATCCCTTGTCGTTCCGTACAGACTGCATGACAAGGTACAACAACCCGCATACGTCGAGACGGAAAGTTGGAAACAAGGAGTCCTTTTTACTGTGGTACTGAGGAAAGCCTCCTCAATGGGGAGGTCGAGAAAGCGGAGTTTGTGCTCGTCCAGAATCCCGAGATTAGTATACGAAGTGATTGGCACAGGCGATAATCTGTGAAAAAGGCTTTGCGTCAAAAAAAAGGGAACTAAATGAAACAGCATATGATACAGCATAGGTCCTCTCAGGCAGGCGTTCTCTTCC